>DATKFS010000233.1:0-3624 GCA_035511275.1 Novosphingobium sp. | reverse complement strand
GCAGCAGGTCCGGTTCGGAGGCGAGCGCGCGGCACAGCGCGGCGCGGCGCCGCTCGCCGCCCGAGGCGCTGCTGGCGTCGCGCGAAAGGTCGATGCCGAGCTGGTCGGCGATCGCCTCGACCTCGTGGCGCGGCGGCGCGTCGGGCTCGTGGATCGCGAAGTCGAGCAGGGTGTCGTAGCCGGTGAAGAACGGGTCCTGTTCCAGCGTGACCACGCGCGTGCCGGGCTGGACCGAACGCGTGCCCCTGTCGCCTTCCACCGTGCCCGCGATGAGCTTGAGCAGCGTGGTCTTGCCTGCGCCGTTGCGCCCGATCAGCGCCAGCCGGTCACGCGGGGCGATGTTGATGTCGAGGTTCTGGAAAAGCCAGCCATTGCCCTGGACGAGGCCGAGGCCTTCCCAGCTGAGGATCGGTGCGAGTGCCATGGCTCGCGCCCCTACAGGTCGGCCGGGGGGGAGGGCAACAAGGATCGTTGAAATCCTTTACGCCGTCTTCCGGCCACATTCAGGACTTGTTCAACGCTTCGGAATTAGGCACCGATGCCGTGATGAAATGGTTTTCCCCTCCGCTGGCCGCACTGGCAATGCTTCCCGTCCTGGCGGGCGGCCTTCTTGCAACGACCGGGCTTTGCCACGCCGAGTCCGGCGGCGAGCAGGGCGAAGCGCGCAAGGAGCGCAAGGCAGGCAACATCCTGTCGATCCGCCAGATCGAGCAGATCGTCCTCCCCCGGATGTCGGGCAAGCAATACCTCGGGCCGGATTACGATGCGGCGGCAATGGCTTATCGCCTGAAGTTCATCCAAGACGGCAAGGTCTATTTCGTCGATGTCGATGCCCGGACCGGGCGCATCATCGGCCAAAGCCGATAAGGTTCACCCGCCCGCATCCTGGGAACCTCCGGGGTTTCCATTGCTTGACCCCCGCAGGCTTTCACCCCATCTCAGCCTGGTTCATATAGGGAGGACCTCAAATTGCGCATCCTGATCGTCGAGGATGAGCCCACCCTGGGCAACCAGCTCAAGACCACGCTGGAGCAGAACGGCTATGCCGTCGATCTCTCCACCGATGGCGAAGACGGGCACTTCCTCGGCTCCACCGAAGACTACGACGCGGTGATCCTCGACCTCGGCCTCCCCGAGATCGACGGGTTGACGGTGCTGGGCATGTGGCGCCGCGAGGGGCGCACCTTCCCCGTCCTCGTCCTGACGGCGCGCGACAGCTGGTCGGACAAGGTGGCCGGGCTCGACGCCGGTGCCGATGACTATCTCGCCAAGCCCTTCCAGACCGAGGAACTGATCGCCCGCCTGCGCGCGCTGATCCGCCGCGCCTCCGGCAACACCTCCAGCGAGCTGACCGCAGGCGGCGTCCGCCTCGACACCCGCTCGGGCCGCGTCACGCTGGCGGGCGAGCCGGTCAAGCTGACCGCGCAGGAATACAAGCTGCTGTCCTACCTCATGCACCACAAGGGCAAGGTGGTCAGCCGCACCGAACTGATCGAGCACATCTACGATCAGGATTTCGACCGCGATTCGAATACGATCGAGGTCTTCGTCACGCGCATCCGCAAGAAGCTGGGTGCAGACGTCATCACCACGATCCGCGGCCTTGGCTACAGTCTCGACGACCCCGCCGAACCCGGCCGCGGCTGAGCCGCACCTGACCGCAGGCGCGGCTGGCGGCCGCGCGGGCCGTCCGGCTTCGACCGGCTCGCTCGCGCGGCGCATGATGCTGATCGCGGCGGGGTGGATATCGTTCCTCCTCCTCGCGGGCGGGCTGGCGCTGGACCATACCGTCACCGGCATCGTCACGCGCAATTTCGACGAGGGCCTGAGCTATGTCCTCACCGGCATGATCGGATCGGCGGAGATCGGCCCGGACGGAGAAGTGTTCTTCGTCCGCCCGCTCGGCGACCAGCGTTTTCTGGAACCCAACTCGGGGCTTTATTGGCAAGTACGCGCCAAGGGGCACGAGGACTGGCCCTCGCGCTCGCTGTGGGACCGCAGCCTCGACGTGCCGGAAGGCCATTTCGACGCGCAGCCCCACGTCTACGACAGCGACCAGTTCCCCGGCGAACCGCTGCGGGTGATGGAACGCTCGATCATCCTGCCCGGCAGCGACGCGCAGTGGATGTTCACCGTCGCCGTCAGCCGCAAGGACGTGAACGAGCAGATCAAGATGATCCGCTCGATTCTCGTCTACAGCTTCGTCGCACTCGGCTTTGGCCTGATGCTGATGGCGGGGATGCAGACCTGGTACGGCCTGTTCCCGCTGCGCCACGTGCGCCGCGCCATCCAGAAGCTGCGCGCCACCGGCGCCTCGCGCGTCACCGATCCCCTCCCGCGCGAGGTGGAGCCGCTGGTCGACGAACTGAACGCGCTGCTCGCCCATACCGAACGGCAGGCGGAGGAGGCGCGCACCCACGCCGGGAACCTCGCCCACGCGCTCAAGACTCCGCTGACCGTGGTGATGAACGCGGCGACCGCCAAGGCGCCCGACCTCGCCGATACCGTCATTCGCGAGGCGGCGGTGATGCGCCGGCAGGTCGACCATCACCTCGCGCGGGCGAGGGCGGTCGGGCGGCGCTCCGTCGGCATGTCGCGCGCCGAAATCTGGCCGAGCCTCGAGGCGGTCCTGCGCGCGGTCGAGCGGCTCTATCCGCAGGCGCGCCTCGATCTCGACGGCAACCGCGAGATCACCGTGGCGGTGGAGAAACAGGACCTCGAGGAAATCCTCGGCAACCTCATCGAGAACGCGGCGAAGTACGGCGGCGGCAGCGTGTTCGTCACCGTCGATGCGGGGGCCGACCCGCGTTTCTGCGAAATCTGGATCGAGGACGATGGCATGGGCATCCCCAAGGCCGAGCGCATCCGCATCTTCGACCGCGGCGCCCGGCTCGACACCGGCAAGCCCGGCACCGGCCTCGGCCTCGCCATCGTGCGCGACGTGGCGGAAATCTACGGCGGCACCGTGGAACTCGACGAGAGCGAGGATCTCGGCGGCCTGCTGGTCAAGCTCAGGTTGCCCCGCATTGCCGGCTGAGGCAGGGTAGGGCGACACCATTTCGGGGGTAACCGCCTGTCACGCGGTTGCCCATCGCGCCTGACATCCTCATCTGGCGCCGTTTGCATAATCAGGAGTTTGTAATGACCAAGCCCATCAACGTCCCGCTCACCTCGGACGAGATCGAAATGCTGGTCGATGCGCTCGAGGTCGATCTCGAAGGCTATCTCGAATCCGCCAAGGAAGCGCGCGGCAACGGCAACCGCGAGGACGTGAAGACCTTCACCGAAGCGGCGACCCGGATCCAGACGCTGATGGCGCGCCTCCAGGATTTCGTTGAGGAATGACCAAGCCCCTCGGCGTCCCGGACCTGATCCGGGACGCTGGCGGCTTGCATTGATGGGGCTTCGACAGGCTCAGCCTGAGCGGAATTGGGAGCAGGTTTCCCATTTCCGCTCAGGCTGAGCCTGTCGAAGCCCATTGACCAAGAAGCCGACCCGAAAGGGTCAGGCCTCGTTCTTGGCCCGCTCGTGGTGGCGGATCACTTCGTCGATGATGAAGCGGATGAACTTCTCGCCGAAATCGGGATCGAGGTGCGCGTCCTCCGCCAGCGCGCGCAGGCGGGC
>DATKFS010000232.1:0-2769 GCA_035511275.1 Novosphingobium sp. | reverse complement strand
CGAGCCTCGCGAATTCCGCGTTCTCCAGTCCCGGGATCGTGCGAAACAGCTTCACCTGCTCGGCATGCTTGAGCTTGGTCTGGAAGCCGACCATGTTCCACAGCGTGCCGAGCTTGTTGTCCTGCCGCAACTGCACCACCGCATAGGCCCAGCGGCCGTTCGGATGCTCGGCCGTCGCCCAGTGCGGATTGTCGAGCCCGACCGGCTTCATCGGCCCGAAGCGCAGGGTGTCCAGCCCACGCTCCGCCATGACCTCGATCGGCATGCAGCCGTCGAAATAGGGGGTGTTCTCCTCCCACTCCTTGAACGCGGTCTTCTCCCCGTCGAGGAGGGCCTGGTGGAAGGCGAGGTACTGCTCGCGGTTCATCGGGCAGTTGATGTAGTCCTTGGTCTCGCCGCCCATGGCCGAAGGCTTGTCCCAGCGCGAGGCCATCCAGCATACGTCCATGTCGATGGAGTCGCGATAGACGATAGGGGCGATGGCGTCGAAGAAGGCGAGGCTGTCGGCGCCGGTGGCGCGGCCGATCGAGCCGGCCAGCGCCTCGGCCGTCAGCGGCCCGGTGGCGACGATGGTCATGCCCGCTTCGGGCAGCGTGTCGATCCGCTCGCGCACGATGTCGAGGTTGGGGAGGGCGGAGAGACGGGCCTCCACCTCGGCGGAGAACACGTCACGGTCGACGGCGAGGGCCGAGCCCGCGGGAACCTGCGCCTTCGCGGCGGCGGCCATGATGACCGAATCGCAGCGGCGCATCTCGTGGTGGAGCAGGCCGACCGCGTTCTTGTCGCTGTCGTCGGAGCGGAAGGAATTGGAACAGACCATCTCGGCAAGGCCGTCGGTCTGGTGGGCCGGGCTGCGCTCCCCGGTCCCGCGCATTTCGGAGAGGCGCACCCGGAAGCCGCGGCGGGCGAGTTGCCATGCGGCTTCGCTGCCGGCGAGGCCACCGCCGATGATGTGGACGTCGTAAGTCGTGGAGTCGGTCATCATTGCGCGCCTAGCGGGTATGCGCGAGATGGAAAAGGGGCGGCGCATCTGCCATGGCCGCCAGACCGCCCTTTCCGCGAGGAGACGAAGCCCGATGCCCAAGCCTGCGCTGATCGAACGAAGGCCCTGGCTGCTCGCGAGCCTCGTCTGCGCTGTCGGTTGGTTCTTCGGACTGGGCACCGCGATGCCCGGGATATACTTCCTGGTCCTGAAGGCCGCGCCCCTGCTGCTGCTTGCGGTCTATGCGGCCTTGCAGCACCGGGGCGGCGACACCCGCTCGCTGGCGGCGATGCTGGTGCTGGAGGGGTTGGGTTCGGCGCTTCAGGACGCCATGCCGCTGATCGGGCTCAACCTTCTTCTGGTCGGCTACCTCGTCGGGCTCGGACTATTCCTCGCCCATCGCCGGGCAGTGGTCGATGGCGGTCGCCGGGCCTCCGCGCTGGCGCTGACGCTGGGGACGCCGCTGCTGTGCTTCTTCGCCGCCGACCGTGCAGGAGTGGGCGTGCCGTTGTTCCTTGGCCTTGCGCTCGGCGGGATGGCGGCCTCGGCCTGGATCAGCACGTTTGCGCGTTCGCGCGTGGGAGTGGGCGCGGCGCTGATCGTCGCGGGCAACGTATTGACGATCGCGGCGATGGGCCCAATGCCGGATGGCTCCGCGCTCGTCGTGGCGCTGGCGGCGTGGCCGCTGTTTTACATCGGCAACCTCATCCTGGCGACGGGCGTCACCGGCGAACTGCGGATGCGCGAGGAAATCCTCTAGACTGGACACACGAAAACGCCCGCTGGCGAGTGCGGGCCTGACGCCGCCGCGGGAATAACGAAATGTATTGATATCGCACTTTTTCATGACATCGCGAGGCACGGTCGTTGGACCGCGCCTCGCGATGCAGATCAGCGATAGGTGACCTTCTTCACGGCCTCGACGATACGGGTGGCATCGATGAGGGCGAGCTTTTCGAGGTTGGCCGCGTATGGCAGCGGCACGTCCTCGTTGCAGACGCGCACGACCGGGGCGTCGAGGTTGTCGAAGCCTTCCTCCATGCAGATCGCCGAGATTTCGGACGCGATCGAGCAGACCGGGAAGCCCTCTTCCGCGACGACGAGGCGGTTGGTCTTGGCGAGGCTCGCCAGAACCGCTTCCTTGTCGAGCGGACGCAGGGTGCGAAGGTCGATCACTTCGGCGTCGATGCCCTCTTCGGCCAGCTTTTCGGCGGCTTCGAGCGCGAGGCCGACGCCGATCGAGTAGGACACGATGGTCACGTCCTTGCCTTCGCGCATGATCCGCGCCTTGCCGATCGGCAGGACGTGGTCGTCAAGCTCGGGCAGTTCGAAGTTGCGCCCGTAGACCAGCTCGTTCTCGAGGAACACGACCGGGTCGTCCGAACGGATCGCGGCCTTGAGCAGGCCCTTGGCGTCCGATGCGTCGTAAGGCGCGATGACCACCAGACCGGGCACGTTGGCGTACCACGGGCCGTAGTTCTGCGAGTGCTGCGCGCCGACGCGCGAAGCCGCACCGTTGGGGCCACGGAACACGATCGGGCAGCGCATCTGACCGCCCGACATGTAGTTGGTCTTGGCGGCCGAGTTGATGATGTGGTCAATCGCCTGCATGGCGAAGTTGAACGTCATGAACTCGATGACAGGACGCAGGCCGCCCATGGCAGCACCGGTGCCGATGCCGGCGAAGCCGTATTCGGTGATCGGCGTGTCGATGACGCGGGTCGGGCCGAACTCGGCCAGGAGGCCCTGGGTTACCTTGTAGGCGCCCTGGTACTCAGCGACTTCCT
>DATKFS010000231.1:0-3268 GCA_035511275.1 Novosphingobium sp. | reverse complement strand
AACCAGATGAAGTCGAAGACCCTCGAGGCATCGGACGCCGGACTGGACGTTGAAAGCCGCACCGCGATCTCGAAGGACCTGGCTGCGCTGAAGAAGCAGATCAGCACGGTCATCGACGGTTCGGACTTCAACGGCGTCAACCTGCTGAAGGGAACCGGCGCGTCGGACACCACCGGCGGCAAGGTCACCGCCCTCCAGTCGATCGCGACCGACGCGACGACCGGCGCGGCGCCGACCCTGCAGATCGACAACCAGGGCTTCTCGACGATGCTCGAGACCCTGGACGACGATGCGATCAGCGACCTGGCAGGCGATGATTCGGCGGACGCCGCGGAAGCGGCGAACGGTCTGACGGTGGTCCTCGACAAGTTCTTCGACGACGTGAAGGGCAGCCTGAGCGTGCTCGGTGCCGGTTCGCGCCAGATCGAAGGGCAGCTTGCCTTCAACAGCAACCTGACCGACGTGGTGACGAGCGGTATCGGCAATCTCGTCGATGCAGACCTCGCCAAGGAGTCCGCGAGCCTTCAGGCCCTGCAGGTCCAGCAGCAGCTGGGCGTCCAGGCCCTGTCGATCGCCAACCAGGCACCGCAGACGCTCCTGTCACTCTTCCGTTGATCGGATGAGCGGCCGGCCCTTCCGGCATACCCGGAAGGGAGTTTCGGAAAGGGGCCGGGACGACACGTTCGTCCCGGCCCCTTTTTTTATCCGTCATCCAGCGCGGGTCAGATGCTCGGTCCGTAAGCGGACATGTCGAACCAGAGCTCTCCGTCCCAGACGTCGAAGGGGACGACGAATAGCATGGGGCATTCCTCCTCCGCCCCGGGATCGCCGCCGGGCCCCATATTGTCTTCCGGCAGTGGTTGTT
Source organism: Novosphingobium sp. (assembly GCA_035511275.1). Classification (GTDB taxonomy): domain Bacteria; phylum Pseudomonadota; class Alphaproteobacteria; order Sphingomonadales; family Sphingomonadaceae; genus Novosphingobium. Next base: position 2,403 of record DATKFS010000231.1, on the reverse strand, counting down.
CGTCCGGCGAGAGGGGTGCATCATCATCGTAGCCGGTGGCGGATGGGAACGACGCGGGCACGAGTTGCCATCCCTCCTCGCCCGCATCGCACAGGTCGCCCTCCACGCGCCTTGGCATCGAGCGCGGCGCGGGCGAGGTGGCGACCGGCACAGGCTGCATTGTCCCGGCCAGAAACACGAGGGGCAACAGGATCATGTGCTTGTTCCCATATCAACGGCGATCCGACGCCCCTGCTAGGCGCGGACCTTCTCCATCCCCGAGACATCGGGCAGGACGTGGACTTCGGCGAAGATCAGGCGATAGAGCGCGCCGCCGACGATGCCGCCGGCGAGGGGCGCCACCCAGAACAGCCACAGTTGCTGGAGCGCCAATCCCCCCACGAGCAGGGCGGGCCCGGTGCTGCGCGCCGGATTCACGGAAGTATTGGTGACGGGTATGCTGATGAGGTGGATCAGCGTGAGCGCGAGGCCGATCGCAATCGGCGCGAAGCCCACCGGCGCGCGCCCGTCGGTCGAACCGAGGATGACCAACAGGAAGCCCGCGGTCAGCACGACCTCGGCAATCGCGGCGGAGAGCAGCGGATAGCCGCCCGGCGAACCTTCTCCGTAGCCGTTCTGGGCCAATCCGTCCGCCGGGAAGTCGAAGGCGGGAATGCCGCGAGCGATGACGTAGATCGTCATTGCCGCGATGATGGCGCCAGCCACCTGCGCCGCGACATAGGGCGCGATCTCACGCGCTGGAAAGCGGCCGCCGGCCCACAGGCCCACCGTCACCGCCGGATTGAGATGACAACCCGAGATATGCCCGATGGCATAGGCCATCGTCAGCACCGTCAGCCCGAAGGCCAGCGCCACGCCCAGCGCGCCGATCGAGGCAGGCGCTCCGGCCGCGAGCACGGCGCTTCCGCAGCCGCCGAGCACCAGCCAGAATGTGCCGATCGTCTCGGCTGCTGCCCTGCGGCCAATGGTGGGCGTCACGATCATCGATGCTTCCTTCCCGGTTCGGCGTGAAGTCTCTCGCTCAGGGCGATCACGTCAGTCGGGAAGACTACGAAGCTGTACGTAGCAAGAAATCGGGAATTACCCGCAGCGTCGGGCCGGGCATTCCGCGAGCACTCCGCCCCCGAATGCCCGGCCGCGCCGTTCAGCGTTGCGTCGGCCGGTTGACGAGGGCCTGACGCGGTTCGGGCAGAACCACGCCGACCTGTTTGGCATAAACGTCCCACGCAGCGACGAGCGCTTTCTGGCGGGCGGGTTCCTTGGCCGAAAGGTCGACCACTTCGCCCGGATCCGCCGCGACGTCGAACAGCCGCCAGGTGCCATCGCCCAGATCGACGACCTTCCAGTCCCCCTGCCGCAGCGAGCGCCCACCGAACAGTTCATCGCCGACCGGCTTGTCGGCAGGGTAGACCCGGTCGGCCTTGCCTTCCAGCCACCCGGCCCAGCTCACGCCCCTGACCGGCTTCACGGCCCGCCCCGCGAAGCTGGTCCCCGGTCGGGCGACATGCGCAAGGTCGAGCACTGTCGGCACGACATCCATGACGTTGGTATAGGCGGTGCCCACGCCGGGCTTCACCCCCGGCCCCGTCAGGAACGAGACGACGCGGGTGCCGCCCTCGGTCTGGAAGCCCTTGACCCGCCAGGAAGGCGCGGTCGCGGCCGAGGCCCAACCGGGGCCGAGGTATTCGTAGGAGGTCGCCGCCCCGATGTTCTCGAGCCGGTTGTCGGCATTGGCGTAGACCGCGTTCAACATGCTCATGCTCGGCTCGGACAGGATCGAGCCTTCGGCGCCATTGTCGGCAAGGAACAGGATGACGGTATTGTCGTACTCGCCGGTGTCCTTGAGAGCCTGGACGACTTGTCCGACACCCTTGTCCAGCCCGTCCACCATCGCCGCATAGACTTCCATGCGCCGCGTCTCGCGCGCCTTCTGGTCAGGCGTGAGCGAATCCCAGGTCGGCGCCAGTTCGGTGACGTGGGCGGCGACGTCCGGCTTCAGCAGGCCGAGTTCGACCTGACGCTTGAGCCGCCGTTCGTGCAGCACATCGTAGCCGGCGTCGTAGCGTCCCTTGTACTTGGCGATCACTTCGGGCGGGGCCTGTAACGGGAAATGCGGAGCCGTGAAGGCGAGATAGGCGAAGAACGGCTTGCCCCCGTCGGCCCCTTGCTTGCCTGCCTTCAACTGATCGACCAGGCGGGACGCGAAGTAGTCGGACGAGTAGAAACCCTGCGGCAGGCTGGCGAGGTGCTTGCCATTCTCGGTATATTGCCGCCCCTTGCCGCCGGGCTCCTTCGCGATGTCACGGCCGAAGTGGTTGTGGCCGCCCTCCAGCATGGCGAAAGTGGTCTGGAAGCCTCGGGCATGGGGGTCCTGCGCCGGGGTCAGGCCGAGATGCCACTTGC
>DATKFS010000230.1:0-2059 GCA_035511275.1 Novosphingobium sp. | reverse complement strand
GATGGTGCCCGTCGATGACGAACACACCATACGCATTTCCCTGCGGGCGGCCCCATCGACGTCGCCGGAGGCGGACGCGGCATTGAAGCGCTACTTCGATGAATGCGATGACTACAACTCGGCCGACCATCACGACGAACTGTTCGCGGGGCATTATCCCGACGATCCGCTCGTGCGCCTGACCAGCGCCCAGGATTACGTGGCGTTGATCGGCCAGGGCACCATCGCCGATCGGACCAGCGAATGCCTGGGGGCGTCGGATCGCGGCATCTCGATGCTGAGAAGGATCCTCTGGCGCGAAATGGACGCCGTCGAGACAGGAAGGCCGCCCAAGCCATGGCGGCGGCTCGACCAGCCATCGAAGCTCATGGGCTACGTGAAAGAAACCGATTGAGTTCGGCTCCAAGGAGGAGAGAAAAATGAGACACCAAGCGATGAAGTACGCCTTCGCGTTGTTGGCGGGGGCCTGTGCCTTGCCAGCCATGGCGGCGGCACCCGAAGGCAGCTTTCCGGCAAGGCCCATTACCCTGGTCGTGCCGTTCGCGGCGGGCAACGTCGCCGACGGCATTGCCCGCATCGTCGCGAACGCGCTGGGCGAGGATCTCGGCCAGCAGGTCGTCGTGGAGAATCGTCCTGGCGCGGGCGGGATCGGGGCGATCAGGCAGGTGGCCGCCGCGGCGCCCGATGGCTACACGGTGATATACATCGGCGTCGGGACGGCGATCAGCCAGTCGTTGTTCCGCACGCCTCCCTACGATATCGAAAAGAGCTTCGTGCCGATTTCGACCATGACGAGCAACGATGTGTTGATGCTCGCCAGCAGCAAATCCCGGCTCAAGAACGTTCAGGACGTGGTCCGCGAAGCGAAGGCCAAGGGCGACCGGTTCACCGTGGGCATATCGCTTATCGGGACGCTGCAGCATCTGACCGCCGAGCTGTTCAAGTCGAACGCGAAACTCGACTACACCATCGTCCCGTTCAAGACGGCGGCGAACCTGAACACCGCCTTGCAGAGCGGCGACATAGATATCGCATTCGAGTACCTGCAGCCGATGTACGGCCTGATCGCCGATGGCGGACTGAGCGCATTGGCCATAGGCAACGGCACGCATCGCTCCCCCCGGCTGCCGGACGTGGCGACGTTCACCGAGCTGGGCTATCCCAAAGTCCAGGTCGCGTCCTGGGGGATGCTGCTGGCTCCCGCGAAGACGCCCGACGCGGTGGTGGAGCGCCTGAACAAAGGGATGCAGAACGTCTTGAACAATCCGGAGATCAGGGCGCGCCTCGAGAGCAACGGGTCGCGTGTGCTGGGAGGGACGACGGCGCAGGCGCGCGAGCTGATATCCAGCGAAATCGCCCGGTGGCGGAAGGTGATCCAGGACGCCAGGATCGAATTGCAGTAGGCGGTGCCCGGCGCGGGCCGGGCGGCGGCCTACACGTTCATCACGGACACCACGCGCGTATTGAGGTGGGCTTCCACGGCTTCCGGCCCGCCGTCCGAGCCGTAGCCTGAATCCTTCACGCCGCCGAAGGGCAGCTCCGGCCATGCGGCGGCGGGCTGGTTGATCCACAGCATGCCGACCTCGACGCGCTGCGACAACGTGTGCGCGTTCTTCAGCGAGCGCGTGAACGCGTAGCCCGCAAGCCCGTAGGGCAGCCGGTTCGCTTCGGCGATGGCCTCATCCAGCGTCGTGAAGCCGCGTACCACGGCGATCGGGCCGAAGGGTTCGTAGTTGAGCAGCTTCGCGTCCAGCGGCACGCCGGTGAGGACGGTCGGCGCCCAGAAGTTCCCAGCCTGGCCGAGGCGCTCGCCGCCGGCCTCGACCGTGGCGCCGCGTCGTATCGCGTCGTCGGTGAGTTCGCCCATCGCCGCGAGCCGGCGTGGGTTGGCGAGCGGCCCCATCTGCGTGCCCGCGGCGAGTCCGTCGCCAACCTTCAGTTTCCGCGCGTGGGCGGCCAGGGAGGCGGCGAAGTCCGCGCACAGACTCTCGTGCACGAGGAAGCGGGTAGGCGAGATGCAGACCTGGCCGGCGTTGCGGAACTTGGCGCCGCCGGCGGA
>DATKFS010000229.1:0-9999 GCA_035511275.1 Novosphingobium sp. | reverse complement strand
GACGATGCGGATCTGCTGGCTGAAGGTGCCGGAAAAGCCATCGACGATGACCGAGACCAGCGGGTCCTCGATGTACTGCGACAACTGCAGGCGGATGTCCTGCGCCAGCATCGCGGGGGTCTTGCCCACGGCGGGCATGTCGGTGATGAGCGGCGTGGTGATGCGCCCGTCGGGCCGCACCTGCACCTTGGCGCCCAGCTCGGGGTTGCGCCAGACGAACACCGTCAGCTGGTCGAGCGGGCCGATCACGTAGTCCTCGCCCGGGCCTTCCTGCATCGACACGAACGAGGCGGGAGGCAGTTCGGGGCCGGACGTGGAAGCGCATCCCGTCAGGGCGACGCTGGCGAGCGCGACGGCGGCCAGGAGTCGGGCGGGGCGGCGATGCGGCATGGATACTTCCCTGTCTGCGCCTGCCCTCCCCGGCACGTATCACGCGCAGGCAAGGACCTTGGCAAAATCCAGTGTGCGGTATCCGGTCAAAGGGTGAATATTGCGTTAGCCTTCAAGGGCAATCGCGCACGGGTCCCATAACGGGACGAAGCGAATTCAACGGTTAACGGATGGTTGTCCCCTCGTCGCGCCGCGACGAGGAGGATGCGCGTCAGACCAGCATTTCCATCGCCGGCCCCTGTCCGAGGAACGTCGCCGGACTGGCGCTCGCCCCGTAGGCTCCCGCGCAGAACACCGCAACGAGATCACCCACCTCGGCACGCGGGAACCCGCCCTTGTCGGCCAGCTTGTCGAGCGGGGTGCACAGGCAGCCGACGATCGAGGCTTCTTCCTCCACCTCGCCCCCGAACCTCGTGGCGATCGCGGAGGGATAATTGCGGCGAACCACGGTGCCGAAATTGCCCGATGCGGCAAGCTGGTGGTGCAACCCGCCGTCGGTGACGAGGAACACCTCGCCATGGCTGACCTTGCGATCGACGATCCGCGCGAGATAGACCCCGGCCTCGCCCACCAGATAGCGGCCAAGCTCGATGCAGAACTCGGTGTCACGCAGGACGTCGGGGAGAGTTGCCATTTGCGCCGCCAGCCGCTCCCCGACCAGCGCGAGATCGACTGGAATGTCGCCCGGGAAGTAAGGAATGCCAAGGCCCCCGCCGAGATTGCAGTGCGGCAGCGCCACCCCGCTTTCCAGCGCGAGCCGTGCCGCGAGCGCGAGCGCCTGCCCCTGCGTCTCGGCGATGGCCTCGGCGTCCAGCGCCTGGCTGCCGGCGAAGATGTGGAAGCCGCGCCATTCAGCACCGCTCGCGACCACGGTCCGCACCAGGTCCGGCACCCGCTCGGCATCGACGCCGAACGGCTTGGCGCCGCCGCCCATCTTCATGCCCGACCCCTTGAGGTCGAACGAGGGATTGACCCGGATCGCAAGGCGCGGCGTGATGCCAACGCGCTCCGCGATGGCGATCGCTCGCGCCGCCTCCCCCTCGGACTCGAGGTTGACAGTGACGCCTGCCCGGATCGCCGCCTCCAGCTCCGCATCGCGCTTGCCGGGGCCGGCGAAGCTGACCCTGGCGAGCGGCAGTCCCGCGCCGCGCACGATCTCCAGTTCTCCGCCCGAGGCGATGTCGAACCCGTCGACCAGGCCCGCCATGAGGCCCAGCAGCGGCGCGAAGGGGTTTGCCTTCACGGCATAGTGCAGCGCCACACGCTCAGGCAGGGCGGCACGCAGTTCGGCGACGCGCCGACGCACGTGGTCTGCACTGTAGAGGAACAGCGGCGTCGCGCCGGCTTCGTCCACCCACTGCGTGACCGGGCGGCCGGCCACGGCGAGGACACCGTCGATCGCCTCGTAGCCGGCGGGAATCGGGCCGAGCGCTTTCATGCCGGCACCTGCGCGCAGACTTCCGCCGCGATGCCGGTGCGGTCGATCTTGCCGTTCGGCCCGACCGGCATGGCCTCGCGCCAGTGGATGACCTTGGGTTGCATGAAATTCGGAAGATCCTGCATGAGCCTGCGCGGCAGTTCCTCTGCGGCTCCGGAAACGGCGGGCGTAGCCCGAACCACCAGATGGACCGCCTGCCCCAGCCGTTCGTCGGGCACACCCAGCGCCACGGCCTCCGCGACGAGGCCGGTCGCCAGCGCCGCTTCCTCGATCTCCTGCGGCGAGATGCGGTTGCCCGCGCTCTTTATCATCGCATCGCGCCGACCAACGAAATAGAGCAGCCCCTCGGCATCGCGGCGCACCCGGTCGCCGGACCAAACGGCGATGCCGCCATAGCGGGACGCGGCGGGGGCGGGCCGATAGCGCTCTGCGGTCCGACCGGCGTCCTGCCAGTACCCTTGCGCCACCAGCGGGCCGCAGTGCACCAGTTCGCCTTCCTCCCCGTCCCCGGTAACCTCCCCCGCGTCGTCGATCACGAGGATCTCCGCATGGGGGATGGCCTTGCCCATCGAGGTCGGATGACTATCCACGAGGTCGGGGTCGAGGTAGGTCGAGCGGAACGCCTCAGTAAGACCATACATCGGGAACAGGCGGGCCTGCGGGAACGTGGCGCGCAGTCGCTTGACGAGATCCACCGTCAGCGCACCGCCGCTGTTGGTCAGGCGCCGCAAGTTCGCGGCGGTCTCGCGCGGCCAGTCGAGTTCGCAGACCTGCACCCAGAGCGGCGGAACCGCCGCCAGCGTGGTGATCGCATGGCGCTCCACCGCCTTCATCAGATCACGCGGGACGAGGTAGTCGAGCGGCACCACGCAGCCGCCCGCATACCACGTCGAAAGCAGCTGGTTCTGCCCGTAGTCGAACGAGAGCGGCAGCACCGCGAGCGTCCGGTCGTCCGCCGCGAGGCCGAGGTATCCGGCGACGCTCTCGGCCCCAAGCCACATGTTCGCGTGACTGAGCATGACGCCCTTGGGCCGTCCCGTGGAGCCGCTGGTGTAGAGGATCGCGGCGAGATCCTCGGGATCGGCCTCCGAAGGCGGTAGCGCGCCGTCGAGCCGGATCGCCGTCGCCAGCGCCTCGTCCTCGGGCAACAGGCGGCAGGTTCCGGGCACGTCCCCGGCGTCGAGCGTCTTCAGCCGCGCGGCAGTGCCGATCAGCAGGGTCGCCCCGCTGTCGGACAGGATATGCGCGACTTGCGCGTGCTTCAGCAGCGGATTGACCGGAACGTGCACGAGGCCAGCGCGCGCCGCAGCCAGCGGCATGAGGCAGGTCAGCTCGCCCTTCGCCGCCCAGGTGGCGACGCGCGCGCCCTTTTCCGGCACCTCCCGCGCCAGCCACGCGGCCAGGCGGGAGACACGCGATCTTAAGTCCTTCCAGCTAACCGGGCCTTCGCGCAGTACCAGAGCGTCATCGGCATCGGCGCCGCGCAGCGCCAGATGGTCGAGCGGCAGGATCGGTTCGTCGGGATTGCCCGGCATGTGAAGGAAAGGCTCCGCGAGGGTAATGACGTGGTGAAGGTCGATTATCACCCCGATCTTAAGGAAGTGCAATCCGATGGCCCGCTGGCCCGGTTGCTGTCCGACGCCTGCGCCGATGCCCCCTTCGACCGGCTGGCCTGGTGGCAGGGGCTTGCGGAGCACTGCGGCATGGTCCCGCTGCTGGTGGTGGCGACCGGCACCGAGGGCAGCATGGGTGTGCTCCCCCTTTCGGGCTCGTCCGGCCACCTCAGCGCCCTGGCGAACTGGTACACCTTCCGCTTCCGGCCCGTTCTGGCCGGCACCCGGCCGCCGCTGGATGCCCTTGCAGCAAGCCTCAAGTCGCGCGCCCACCGCATCACCCTGACCGGCATCCCCGACGAGGACGGCAGCGCCTCGCGTGTCGAAGCGGCGTTTCGCAAGGCCGGATGGCGGGTCCGCCGCGCCCACTGCGACACCAACCACGTCCTCGCCCTCGCAGGCCGCAGCTACGACGCCTATATCGCCGCGCGGCCGGGCAAGCTGCGCACCACGCTCAAGCGCAAGTCGGGCAAGGTCGCGACGACCATCCTCACCCGCTTCGACGCGGCGGCCTGGGCGCAATACGAAGCCATCTACGCGGAAAGCTGGAAGCCCGAGGAAGGCTCGCCCGATTTCCTGCGCGCCTTCGCGCAGGCCGAGGGGGCAGCGGGACGGCTCCGCCTCGGCCTCGCGCATGACGCCGCCGACCGGGATGGCCCGGCCATCGCCGCGCAGATGTGGACGGTGGAGTGCGGCACCGCCTTCATCCACAAGCTCGCCCACCGCGAGGCGGCAAAGCCCCTCTCCCCCGGATCGGTGCTGACCGCGGCACTGATGGCCCGCGTGATCGACGTCGATGGAGTCGCGCTGGTGGACTTCGGCACCGGCGACGATCCCTACAAGCGCGACTGGATGGAGGAGCAACGCCCGCGTTACAGGCTGGACATGTTCCGGCCGTTCGTCCCGCGAAACTGGCCCGTTCTCGCCGGCATAGCCCTGCGCAGCCTTGCCGCGCGCACGAAGCGCGGCTAGAGGCCGCCCCGTTAATGATATAGCGCCGAGGGGCCATGCCAGACGATACCGACCAGTTGCTGCGCCGCATCCTGACGGACGTGCTTGGGCTGAAGCCGGGTCAGGCCGATGCCTTCGATGCCGACACGGGGCTGTTCGGCCATCTGCCGGAACTCGACTCGATGGCGGTCGCCGGCCTGCTGACCGAACTGGAAGATCGCCTCGACATCATGATCGAGGACGACGAGATCGATGGCGAGATGCTCGAGACCTACGGCGGCCTCCGCGCCTTCGCCGAGGCCAAGCGCGCCGGGAAATGAGCGCGCGCCGGTGAGCACGAGGGGATGACCCCGTCGAGCTGGCCCTGCCCGCTGCCCGCCGGCGGAACCTGCGACGAATTCGCGCTCCAGTTCGACGCCGGGCGCGCGGTGCGCCTGCTGGTCGTCCCCGCGCTGTTCGACGAGGGCAACCGCCTGCGACGCTTCACCGTCGAAGTCATGCGCCGGCTCGATGTCGCCGGGATCGACAGCTTCCTGCCCGACCTGCCCGGCTGCAACGAAAGCCTGCAGACGCTCGCCGCGCAGGACCCCACCGACTGGCTCGACGCCATGACCGCGGCGGGCCGCCATTTCGGCGCCACGCACGCCCTCGGCATCCGCGGCGGCTGCCTGTTCACCCCCGCGCGCCTGCCCGCCTTCCACTATGCTCCCGTCAAGGCCGCCTCGATCCTGCGGCAGATGATGCGCGCACGGATGCTCGCGGCGCGCGAGGCCGGGCGGGAAGAGAACCGCGAAGATCTGGCGCAGGCGGCGCTGGAGCACGGCATCACGCTGTCCGGCTATGCACTGGGCGCCGATTTCTACCGGCACTTCGAGCCGATGACGACCAGTCCCGACGTCGCGGTGATCGCGCAGGAGCAAGTGGGCGGCAGCGGCCTGTGGCTGCGCGCCGAACCGGACGAGAACGCCGGGCAGGCCGGCGCCCTCGCCGCGCTGGTGGCAGGTGAATTCCGCGAATGAGCCGCCGCCATTTCACGTTCGACTGCGAAGGCAGCGCGCTCGTCGCAACGCTGGACACCGCACCGGGCCGCACCGCACTACTGCTGGTCTCGGGCGGGAACGAGGTGCGCGGCGGCGCCTGGAACGGACAGGCCCTCTTCGCCGCCCGGATCGCGGCCGCAGGATTCCCCGTCCTGCGCTTCGACCGGCGCGGCGTGGGCGACAGCGAGGGGACCAACGGCGGCTTCCGCTCCGCCGCTCCCGACATCGCGGCGGCGCTCGAGGCGCTGCGCGCGGAATGCCCGCAGGTCGACCGCGTGGTCGGCATGGGCAACTGCGACGCGGCGAGCGCGCTGATGCTGGCGCGCGGGGCGGGCCTCGACGCGCTCGTCCTGTCCAACCCCTGGACGATGGAGGACGAGGCCGGCGAGGCACCGGCCGAAGTCGTGCGCGACCACTACCGCCGCCGACTGGCGGACCCTGCCGCAATCCGGCGGCTGCTGACGGGGAAAGTCTCCCTGACCCGGCTGGCCGGCAGCCTCGTCTCCGCGCTCCGCCCCACCCCGACCGTGCCTGACGGGCTGGCAGCGCAGATGAAGCATGGGATCGCCGGCTTTGCAGGCCCCATCCGCTTCCTCGTCGCCGGGCGCGACCGCACCGGCCTCGCCTTCCTCGCGCGGTGGGATAAGTCGGACGCGCGCATCCGCAACTGTCCGCAGGCCACCCATAGCTACGTCGAGCCGGACGCGCAGGACTGGCTGATGGCGCAGGTACTGGACGTCCTCCAGAACTAGGGCGATTGCCTTTTCACGCGATTGAACGTCTCATGCCGTCCGCTGCGACGGAGGATGGCGGGGCATGATCACGGTCTATGGCGAAGGACGGGGCTTCAGGGTCGTATGGCTGCTGGAGGAGATGGGCCTGCCGTACCGGTTGCGCCCGGTCGATATGCTGGCAGGCGTCGAGAACGACCCGGAATTCCTGGAGATCAACCCGGCCGGCTTCATCCCGGCGATTGTCGATGGCGACGTCACGATGGTCGAGTCCATCGCGATCATGGAATACCTGATGGCGCGCTACGGCCCGACGCCGCTGGCGCCCGCGCCCGGTGACCCCGCCTTTGCTATGTACCAGCAGTTCCTGCATCTCGGCGAAGCGGGCCTTGCCGCCCCGCTTTTCATCACCGTCGTCAGCCAGATTCTGGCGCCCGAGGACGAACGGGACAACTGGGGTGGCCGAAAGGGGCGTCAGGTGTTCGAAAGCCGGCTGGCGCTGGTCGACCGTCAGCTCGCGCGATCGCCCTATCTGGCCGGTGACAGCTTTACCGCCGCCGACATTTCAGTGACTTATGCCCTGCAGTTCGCCCAGCGAACCGGCACCGCCACGATCGGGGACGAGGCCCGTGCCTACGTCGCCCGCACGACTGCTCGGGACGCCTACCGCCGCGCCATGGACACATGCCAGGCCACGCGGGAATGGGCCGAAGCCATGGGCGGGTAGGCCTGCCGGACGGGGACTTGCCCCGACGATCGGCAGGCCCTTCACATCAGCCCTGGACGGTCTCGGTGATCCCGGCGAACTCCTTGGCGGCAAGATAGCGCTCGGCGTCGAGCGCGGCCATGCAGCCCATGCCGGCGGCGGTGATGGCCTGGCGATAGACATGGTCCGAGACATCGCCCGCGGCGAATACGCCCGGGACGTCGGTCTTGGGAGTGCCCGGCTGGACCAGCAGGTAGCCGGTCTCGTCCATGGCCAGCTTGCCCTTGAACAGCTCGGTCGCAGGCGCGTGGCCGATCGCGACGAAGGCACCGTCGGTCAGGATCTCGCTCTGCTCGCCGGTCTGGGTGTCGATGAGCGCGAGGGCGCGAAGGCCGCCGTCCTCGCCGGCCATGAAGCGATCGACGCGCTTGTTCCACACGACCGAGATCTTCGGATGGGCGAACAGGCGGTCCTGCAGGATCTTCTCGGCCCGCAGCGAATCGCGGCGGTGGATCAGGGTCACGTCGTCCGAGTGGTTGGTGAGGTAGAGCGCCTCCTCGACTGCGGTATTGCCGCCGCCGATCACCACGACCTTCTTGCCGCGATAGAAGAACCCGTCGCAGGTCGCGCAGGCAGAAACGCCCTTGCCCGACAGTTCCTGCTCGCCCGGGACGCCCAGCCACTGCGCCTGCGCGCCGGTGGCGATGACGAGAGTGTCACCCTCGTAGATGTCCCCGCCGTCGCCGGTCGCGACGAACGTGTCGCCGGAAAGGTCGACGTTGGTGATCGTGTCCCACATCATGCGCGTGCCGACGTGAACCGCCTGCGCCTCCATCTCCTGCATCAGCCAGGGCCCCTGGATGACCTCACGGAAGCCGGGGTAGTTCTCGACGTCGGTGGTGATGGTCAGCTGGCCGCCGGGCTGCAGGCCCTGCACGACGATCGGCGCCATGCCCGCGCGGGCACCGTAGATGGCGGCGGACAGGCCCGCCGGGCCGGAACCGATGATGAGCATGCGGGTCTTGTGCGTCGTCGCCACTTGGCAGTCTCCGGAACGTAATATCGCTTGGTCCGCGAGATAGGCGCTAGGGGGCCGGTTTGCCAAGGACGGGGCGGGGATAGCATTAATTCATCCCCACAAATGCAGCCTACGGGGGTTCCCGGGCGTTACCGCGCGAAACGGGAAAGAGGACCTGCGTCATGGCCACACCGCTACCCCCCGCCGACCGGTTGGCGGCCCTCCGGAAGCCGCGCTTCGCCAACGAGACCGCCGAATATGCCGCTGCGCGCGAGGCGCTGCTGGCCGAGGAGATCGAGGCCCGCCGCCATCTGGAGCGCCTGGCCGCGCAGTTGCGGGCCTTGCCGCCCGGTCCCGAGCTGCCCCTGGACCACCGTTTCATCGACATGAACGGCACCGAAGTGGCCCTTGGCGACATGTTCGGCGAACATGGCACCCTCGTCCTCTATCACTGGATGTACGGGCCGGAGCGCAAGCGGCCCTGCCCGATGTGCACGGCGCTGATCGGCCCCCTCGCCGCCAACGCGGCGGACATTCGCCGGCGCGCCGCGCTCGCCGTCGTCGCGCGTTCGCCGGTCGAGCGGCAGATCGCCTTCGCCGCCGAGCGCGGGTGGCGCAACCTGCCGCTCTACCAGGCGGTGGGCGACGATTTCTCGCTGGCGATCGGCGGGCTGGATCCCGAGACCGGCTGGGAGTGGCCGGCGCTGCTGGTGCTGGTGAAGGACGGCGATACCGTGCGCCTCCACTGGATGGGCGAGACCAGCAAGGAGATGGCCGACCCCGGCGAGGACCCGCGCGGCGCGGTCGAGCTTTCCACCTTGTGGAACGTCCTCGACCTCACGCCCAAGGGGCGCGGCACGGACTGGTATCCCAGCCTCTCCTACGCCCGCTGATCGCCGGGGCAGGCCGGCGGCACGTTGACGCCGCCCGCCCGACGCGCCACCTCTGCGCCATGACCCAGCTCGGCCCCACTTCGAACCGCTTCATCTCGCAGCGCCTGCGCCTCAACTACGTCGATTGGGGCAACCCGGACGCGCCGCCGCTGATCCTGCAGCATGGCGGACGCGACCATTGCCGCAGCTGGGACTGGGTGGCCGAGGAACTGCGCCACGACTGGCACGTCATCTGCCCGGACCTGCGCGGCCACGGCGACAGCGAATGGAGCCCCGAGGGGCACTACGCGATGGACGCCTTCGTCTACGACTTCGCCCAGCTGGTCCACACGCTCGGCCAGGAGCAGGTGACGATCATCGCCCATTCGCTCGGCGGCAACATCACCACGCGCTTCGCCGGGCTCTACCCGGAGAAAGTGGCGAAGTTCGTCAACATCGAGGGCCTCGGCCCGCCGCCCGCGATGCGCCGCGAGCAGGAGGCGAAGGGCGCCGGGGAACGCCTGCACCAGTGGATCGAGGACAAGCGCAAGGCGTCCGGCCGCAGCGTCCGCAAGTACGCCACCCTGCGCGACGCCTACCAGCGCATGAAGGAAGAGAACGGCTTCCTCACCGACGAGCAGGCCCGCCACCTCACCATCCACGGCGCCAGCCGCAACGAGGACGGCACCTGGAGCTGGAAGTTCGACAACTACCTCAACGTCTGGACCGCCTCGGACCTCCCCACCGACCAGATCATCGCGCTCTGGGAGGCGATCACCTGCCCGATGCTGCTGCTGTGGGGCAGGAACAGCTTCGCCGGCAGCCCGGCGGGCGACGGTCGCCTCGACCATTTCCCCGGCGCGCGGCTGATCGAGTACGAGGACGCCGGCCACTGGCTGCACCACGACCAGTTCGACCGCTTCATGGCCGACGTGAAGGCGTTCCTGGAGTGAATGGGCTCCTCCCTGTCGCGCAGCGGTGGGGAGGATCTTGGGCCTATTCGGTCAGTGCTGCCTGCAAACGCTCGCGCTTGGCCGGGTCCAGCCCCAGCGCTTCCTCGAGGTAGGCACCGACGGTGCCGTGCCGCTCCTCGATTGCCGCCCAGGCGGTATCGAGATATTCCGGCTCGACGCCCATCAGCACCCGCAGCACCGCGTCGTCGAGCTGGCCGGTGATGACGCGGATGGTCTCCGCTCCCGAGGCGATGCGCGCCTCCACGTCGCCGGCGGTATTGGTGAGC
>DATKFS010000228.1:0-1604 GCA_035511275.1 Novosphingobium sp. | reverse complement strand
GGCGCCGAAGCCGATGAACTTCGCGATGGCCTCCTGCTCGGCCGGCGTTGCTCCTCGTTGTTCGCGGTCCAGCAGGTTCAGCAGCCGGATCGCCTCGACATTGTCTTGCGCGCGGCCCTTCCACGAGGACGCCAGCATCCGCCCGGCGGCGAAGGAGAAATCGATGGGTTCGACCGGGGGCTGACCGGCAAGCACCTCCGCCGGCGCCAGCGAGAAGAGCGTAGGCTCGCAATGCTGGGAGATGATCGCTGCATCGGGCGCGACAGCGGGCGCCGGGTCGGGCGGCCTGACCGGCTGATCGAAGTCGAGGCATAGCTGGAGAGCCAGCGCGGATGCACTGTTTCGCATGGAATGCTTCCTTTTTGATGGGTTCGCGGGCGCAGCGCGGCGGCCCACAAGCTTGTCAGGCTGGTCGAAGATCAGGGTGTGACGGGGAGCCCTGGATCTGACCTCGTCTCAGGCCTCAGGTCATCCGAGGCGAAGCGAAGCGGCATATTGGCGCAGCAGATCGGCCATCGCGGTTCGGGCATGCGCCTTGTTGCCGATCACGATCTCGGGCTGGAGTTCGCGGCCGAGCGGCGTGCGGTATCCGAGCGCCAACCTGCCGCTTATGTCCTCAACGACTATACGATGGCCGCGGGGCAGCGCCGGGCCGGCATAGCGCGCGGTGAAATCCCCGAGGCGGCCCGACAGCCCGGCGGCCATCCTGGACCATCGGATATGTCCGGCGGCAAATTGATCGCCGGGCGCTCGGCCTCGTGCGAGCCAGAGGCGGAACTGGGCTCGCTGTTGCAGCACCGAATTGCGCGTGCGCTCCATCGTTCGTGCGAGCGGGAGGATATCGGCGTCCGCATCGAGCCGTTCGAGTTCAGTGGGGTCCACGACGACGAGAATATCGGAATAGTCGCCTTGGCGCAGAGCCTGGCGCGTCACCGTCGCGTCGGCCGGCGCGGGCCCGGACGAGAGCGAAAAGGGGCGGAGCCCGGTTTCGGCGCTGACGGCATAAAGCGCGATAGCTTCGTGTCCGGATCGTTCGCGTAGCATGGCCAGGATGCCGATTGTGCCCGTCGCGAGTTCAGTCGCGCCGAGCAGAAGGACGCGGCGATGCCAGGATGCCGGTGCCGGGACGTCGGTGGGGTACGACCACTCGCTGGGGAGCGGCCGTCCCGGCTGCGCATTCTCGGTGCGATTGGGCTCGGAGGGTGTGGCAGCGAAAGCTCGACGGGCGACGTCGAAAATGTCGTCGGGTTGGCCGCCGCCATCCAAAAATCCCTGGCGGTAGGCAGGTCGCCGGACATCGGGATCACCCAGTCGTGGCGGTGACGGCGGCCTGGATTCCCATCCCGCCCGGGCAGCGTAGAGTCCGTCGGCGTAGGCAACGGCAGCATCCCAGCCATAGCCATGCACGTCACGACCATGGAGGATCGCGGGGTTTCGGCTGTCGGTGCTGCCCTGGGCGATCTGGCGCTCGATGCAGGCAAAGTTCGCGGCCACGCGCTGGCGCTCGGTTTCCTGGGCGATCGCTTCGTTGAGGGGACGAAGCGCCTGAACCCGCTCGCGGGAACGCGCCATGCGGGCGTCGAGGGGCGCATCGTTCGGCAGGT
>DATKFS010000227.1:0-10531 GCA_035511275.1 Novosphingobium sp. | reverse complement strand
CTCCCCGCTGAAGACGATCTCGTAGCAGATCTGGATCCCCGCCTCGCCATAGGCGCCGAGGTCGATCGTGCGCGGGCCCGGACCCGGCCAGAAGTCGAGGCTGCCGGCGACGAGCCGGCTGGCGCCCAGCGGTTCGAGCAGCCAGCGCAGCGGCAGGTACTCCCCGTAAGGCACGAGGTGCGCCTTGGAATAGCCCGCGAGGATCGCGCCATCGCCGTCGATGGCGGTGACGGAGTTGCGCGCGGCGACCTCCTCGCCCTTGTCGATCACGAGATCGACGGCACCTGTCAGCAGCAGGCCATAGGGGCCGATCACCCGCCCGATCCGCCGCCGCGCGACGAGCGGGTCGGCGGCGTAGGTATAGGCGCTATAGACGTAGTCCGGATAGCCATCGCGCAGGAAGTCGCCGAGCCCCGATTCGGGCCAGAGCACCAGCCTGCGGTCTCCCGCCCCGCGAGGCAGCGACAGCGCGGCGAGCTTGCGGAAATTGGGCTCGAAGTGGCGCGGATCGTCGATGACTTCCTGCCTGAGGTCCGGCTGGACGAGCGTATAGGGGATCGCGCCCGGAGCCTCGGGCGGACCCGGCATGTACATGACCAGCCCCAGCCCGGCGCCCGCCACCACCACCGGCGCGGCACGGAGCGCGTGGCCGGCAGCCCCGGCCGGGCCGCCCGCCCTTGCGCAGATGCCGGGCAGCCCGGCCAGCAGCGCCAGCACTCCTGAAAGGCCGTAGGTCCCGATCCAGGGCGTCACCAGCGCAAGTCCGCGGCTGTCGAACGGTCCCAGGAGGGCGATCCCGATCGGGTTCCACGCGAAGCCGGTGAACAGCCAGCCGCGCGTCCATTCGGTGACGATCCAGGTCGCCGCGAAGGCGAGGACCAGCGCGGCGAAGCCCCGGCCCGGCACCGCCCGCCGGTCGGGCCGGACCACGAGCCACGCGGCCAGGATCGCGAAGGCGGGGAACAGCGCGAGGTAGAGGGCCAGCAGGACGACTGCGATCATCCCCAGCCACGCGGGCATCTCGGCCTGATAGGTGAAGGCCGTGGCGATCCAGTTGTTGCCGAGCGTGAAGTGGCCGAGGCCGAAGAACCAGCCGAGCGCGAAGACCTGGCGGCCGGTTCGCGCCCGCATCGTCAGTTCGAGCAGCCAGGCGAGGGCCAGCAGCGTCAGCGGCCAGAGTGCGAGCGGCTGGAAACCGCAGGCAGCGAGTGCACCGGCAACGATTGCCGCAAGGGCGCGGGTGCGCGGACGCTGGGGAACCAGCACCCGGCTCAGGGTCGGGGGGGGAGGCGAAGCGCGCCGATCGGACTGCATCGCCAAGGGCTTGTAAGCCCGGTCCGGCGCGGCGCAAGTCTCGTTGCGCCGCGCCGGAAAGACTGTCTCAAATCAGCCGTTCACGGCTTCGGGCGTAACGCCCGCATCGTCGGCCGCAGGCTTGCGGGTGCGACGGCGGCGAGGCTTTTCCTCCGCAGCGGGCTCTGCCGGGGCCTCGACCGCATCGGCGGGCTGCTCGACCGGAGCCGGCGCCGCCTTGGGCTTGCGGGCGGGACGGGCCGAGATCGCCGGCGGCAGCACCGCCGCGTCGAAATTGCCGCCGGCCACTTCCGGCGCCTGCTCGGGAGCATCTTGCTGCGCGGCGGCGTCGGACTGGCCTTCGCCGGCCTCTTCGTCGCGCGAGCGGCGCGGCTTGCGCTGCTTCAGGCCACGACCGGGGCCGCGATTGTCCCGCACGAAGGGGTTCTCCGGCGGTTCGTAGACCGAACCGGGAGCCGGCGCCGCATCGTCGGCCACCGCCTCGGCGGGTTCCTCGGCGCGGGCTTCGACGCGCGGTTCGCGCTCGTAGCGGTCCTGGCGCTGCTCGCCGCGCGGTTCGCGCTGCTGCTGTTCGCCACGGGGCTCACGCTCCTGGCGCGGGCCGCGATCGGCGTGCGTCGACGGCATCGAAGGCGTCTCGCCGTAGGGATCGTACTCCGCCCCATAGTCGTCGCCGTAGTCCGACGGACGATCGTTCTGGCGCGGCTGGCGCGATTCTTCCTGGCGCTGCTTCTGGTCGGCGATGACGCGGAAGTAGTGATCGGCGAACTGGAGGTTGTACTCCTCCGTCACGCGATCGCCGTTCAGATGGGCGTCGTGAGCCAGCTTCCGGTACTTCTCGAGCATCTGCGGCGCGTTGCCGCGTGCCCTGCTGTCGATCCGGTTGGTCTGCTGGCCTCCGCCCTGCTGGCGATTGTTGTTACCGCGGCCGCGCCTGCGGTTGTTGTTGTTACCACGATTGTTATTCAAGGATGATTTTCCTCAAAACCCCTGGCATCGACCCGAGCCTCCCGGGCCGGCCTGCCGAACGTCTGTGATCCCGGCTGGCCCCCGGCTGCCGCGAGTTCCACATCTGCCTTGCCGTGGCGCTTAACCCACGACCGCTTGCAAATGCTGGAGGCGAACCGGGTATGGGAAAACATCGTCCATAAGCCGGTTCGCTTCAATCTTTAGGCATTGTACCGAAGAATTCCAAGCGAAAACTTACCCGGCACTTATGTTTCCCACCGAAAAAGCGACGACTCGAGCCCGTCCGGCAAGGTCGCGGTGAAGCTGCGAGGAGAGGCCCGAGGCGGCGCCGATGGCCGCGACCGCCGCCGCCTGCTCGTGCCCGATCTCGACCAGCGCCATGCCGCCGGGGGCGAGCAGGCGGGGAAGCTGGGGCACCAGCACGCGGTAGTCGTCGAGGCCCTCGGGCCCGGAGAACAGCGCTCCGGCGGGCTCGAAGGCATGGACCGAGGTATCGAGCACGGCGCCGTCCTCGACATAGGGCGGATTGGCGAGGACGAGGTCGAAAGGGCCGCCCAGCCCGTCGCTCCAGCCCGGCGCGTGCCAGTCGGCCGCCGCCAGACGCGCGCGGCTCTCGAGCCCCAGCGTCCGTGCATTGGCGGCCGCCACCGCAAGCGCGGCGGGCGAGACGTCGATCCCCACGCCCCGCGCATCGGGCAGGTTGGCGAGCACCGCCAGCAGCAGAGCGCCCGAGCCGGTGCCGCAGTCGAGCACCGCGAGCGCATCGGGCCGGGCGGCCAAGGCCGCCTCCACGAGGGTCTCCGAATCGCCGCGCGGGATCAGCACGTCGGGGCCGACCACGAAGGGCAGTCCGAAGAATTCCTGACGGCCGGTGATGTAGGCCACCGGCTCGCTGGCGGCGCGGCGATCGACCAGCGCGGGGAACCCCTCCGGCACGGGCGCGCGCATGTGGCGGAGCAGCAGGTCCGAACGCGGGACGCCAAGCGCGTGGGCCATCAACACCTCGGCGTCGAGGCGGGCGGTGTCGCTGGCCGCGGCGAGGCGCCCGGCGGCATCGCGGATGGCCTCGGCGACGGTTGGAAGCACGCCCGTCATGCCCCCGGAGCCTGCACGCGATCCTTCGATAAGCTCAGGATGAGCGGGCCCTGGGCGCAAACCGAAGCCATGAGATTCCGAACCTTCATGCTGCCTCGCTCATCCTGAGCCTGTCGAAGGGTCCCGGCGGCGAGGCGCCTAGCCATCCATCGCCGCGAGGCGCTTGGCCTCGTCCTCGGCGATGAGCGAATCGACCAGTTCACCGAGCCCCGGGCCTTCGAGAATCTCGGGCAGGCGGTGGAGCGTCAGGTTGATGCGGTGGTCGGTGACGCGGCCTTGCGGGAAGTTGTAGGTGCGGATGCGCTCGGAACGGTCGCCCGAGCCGACCATGGCCTTGCGCGCCTCGGCCTCTGCCCCCTGCGCCTCGTCGCGCATCTTTTCGTAGAGGCGCGCTCGCAGGACCTGCATGGCCTTGGCCTTGTTCTTGTGCTGGCTGCGCTCGTCCTGACAGATCACCACGAGATTGGTCGGCAGGTGGGTGATGCGCACCGCCGAATCGGTGGTGTTGACGTGCTGCCCGCCCGCGCCGCTCGCGCGGTAGATGTCGATCTTGAGGTCCTTGTCGTCGATCTGGACGTCGACCTCGGTGGGCTCGGGCAGGACCGCCACGGTAGCGGCGGAGGTATGGATGCGCCCGCCGCTCTCGGTCACCGGCACCCGCTGGACGCGGTGGACGCCGCTTTCGAACTTGAGCTTGGCGAAGACGCCCGAGCCCGAGACGTTGGCGACCACTTCCTTGAAGCCGCCGACGTCGCTGGCATTGGCGCTGACCATCTCGACCCGCCAGCCCTGCTCGGCCGCATAGCGTTCATACATCCGGTAGAGGTCGGCGGCGAAGAGCGCGGCCTCGTCCCCGCCGGTGCCGGCGCGGATTTCGAGCATGGCCGGGCGCACGTCCGCCGCATCGCGCGGCAGCATGGCGATGGCGAGGCGGCGTTCGGCCTCGGGCAGCTCGGCCTTGAGGCGCTGCACTTCCTCGGCTGCGAGCGCGCGCATCTCGGGGTCGGGGTCCTCCAGCTTCTGGAGCAGTTCGAGTTCACCGCGCATCGAAACGACATCGGCAGCGACGCGCGCCACCGGCTCCAGCTCGGCATAGTCGCGGCTGGCGGCGACGAAGGCGTCACCCTCCAGCGTACCCGAGGCAAGCCGCGCCTCGAGTTCGGCCAGACGCGCAGCCATCTGCGCGAGGCGGGCGTCCGAAATGCTCATCGGCGTGCGCCTTCGGGGGCTTCGACGGGCTCAGCCTGAGCGGGAACCGAGGGGCGCTGACTGGATGCTATCGAACCCTCGCGCCAGCTCCGCTCAGGCTGAACCTGTCGAAGCCCTCCGCGAAGCTGTGACCATCCCGTGCTCACGGCTGGATCGACACGAGGACCTGCTCGACAGCAAGCCGTTCCGCAGTCGTCTCGCCCGCGCGCAGGTTCGCGGTCGGCACGCCGTCCTTGACGACGAACGAAACGAGCACCTTGGCGCCCAGCTTCACGGCCTTGTCGAAGCGCTTGCGCGGGGATCCGGTGGCGATCATCTCTGCGTCGATGCCCTGGTGGCGCAGCGCGGTCAGCGCCTTGAGCGCGAACGGTAGCGCGGCGTCGTCCTCGACCGCGAGGATCGCGGTGAGCGGGGCTTCCACCGCACCGCCGGCGTCCGCGACCAGCATCGCCAGCCGCTCGATACCCGCCGCCCAGCCGACCGCCGGGGTCTCGGGACCGCCGAGCGCGACCATCAACCCGTCGTAGCGACCGCCGCCGAGGACGGTCCCCTGCGCGCCGAGCCGGTCTGTCACAAATTCGAAGGCAGTGTGCCTGTAGTAGTCCAGCCCGCGCACAAGGGCCGGGGCGCGGACGAAGTCCACCGAGGCCGCCTCGAGCCCTTGTGTCACCGCGCCGAAGAAGTCCTGCGCCTCACCCGAGAGGAAGTCGTCGATCTTCGGGGCGTCGGCAGTGAAGGGCTTGTCGCGCGGGTCCTTGGAGTCGAGGATACGCAGCGGGTTGCGCTCAAGCCGGTCCTGCGAATCTTCCGACAGCGAGGCCTTGTGGTCGCGGAAATACTCGACCAGCGCGGCGCGCCAGGCCTCGCGGCTGGCGGCGTCGCCCAGCGTGTTGAGCTGGAGCGTCACGCCCTCGGCGATGCCCAGTTCCTTCAGCAGCTGGTCGGCCATGACGAGGAGTTCCACGTCGGCCATCGGCTCGGCCGCGCCGATCACTTCGGCGTCGATCTGGTGGAACTGGCGATAGCGGCCCTTCTGCGGGCGCTCGTAGCGGAACAGCGGGCCGTGGGTGGCAACCTTGAGGGGCGCGAACTGCTTCCAGCCGTCGGTCAGGTAGGCGCGGGCGATGCCGGCGGTGAATTCGGGCCGCAGGGTCAGCGATTCGCCGCCCCGGTCTTCGAACGAATACATTTCCTTCGACACCACGTCGGTCGTCTCGCCCAGCGAGCGCGAGAACACGGCGGTCTTCTCGAAGACCGGCATCTCGACGCGGCGGAAGCGGTAGAGGCGGCGGACGCGCTCGAACGTCTCGACGACGTGGGCGAAGGCTTCCGCCTCAGCGCCGAAGATGTCCTGGGTTCCGCGAATGGCCTGTGGTGTGGTGTTCATGACGCGCGCGCTTAGCCCGATCGCGCGCGTGGGGGAAGTGGTAGCGGGGGAAACGGACCTTTTGCACGGTTGCCAAACCGGGGCGAAGGCGCAATGGATTGCGTAATGATCTACCGGTTCGCGACTACCACGCTCCTCGCCTCCCTGTTCCTTTCGACTGCCGCTCTGGCACAGGACGCTACCCGCAGCACCCCCATGGCGCCGCCGCTGCCGCCGGAGCTTCCGGCCGCGCGCGACGTGCCCTATGCGGGAACGATCGCGCTCGCCATCGACGCGAGCGACACCGAGCGCGGCGTCTACCGGGTGACGCAGACCTTCCCGGTCGCCGCCGGAACCACCAACCTGACGCTGCTGCAGGCAGGCTGGCTGCCCGGAAACCACTCCGAGACCGGGCCCTACGCCCTGCTCGCCCAGATCCATTTCTTCGCCGACGGTAAGGAAATCCCCTGGGTGCGCGACACGGTGGCGGTCAACGCCTTCCACCTCGCCCTGCCCGAGGGCACCAAGGCGGTCACCGCGAAGTTCGTCCACACCTCGCCCCTGCAGACGAGCGAGGGCCGCGTGACGATGACGCAGGAGATGCTCAACCTCCAGTGGGAGAAGATGAGCCTCTACCCCGCCGGCTACTATACGCGCGGCATCACGATGAAGCCGACCGTGACCTTCCCCAAGGGCTGGACGGTCTACACCGCGCTCGACGGCATGGCGCGGTCGGGCGACAAGGTGACGTGGAACGCGATCGACTTCGAGCGGCTGGTCGATTCGCCGATCTTCGCCGGCGTCCACGCCCAGCGCTTCGACCTTGGCCAGAACGTGTTCATGGACGTCGTCGCCGACGAACCCGAACTCATGGCGATCAAGCCCGAGCACCTGCAGACCTACCGCAAGCTCGTGACCGAATCGCTGGCGACCTTCGGGGCGAAGCACTTCGACCACTACGACTTCCTGCTCGCGCTGACCGACCGCATGGGCGGCATCGGCCTGGAACATCACCGTTCGAGCGAGAACCAGCAGGAGCCCAAGTCGTGGATCCACTGGGACGAGATGGACTGGGACCACAACGTGATCCCGCACGAGTTCGTCCATAGCTGGAACGGCAAGTTCCGCCGCGGCGCCGATGCCTGGACACCGGACTATCAGCAGCCGATGCAGAACACGCTCCTGTGGGTCTACGAAGGGCAGACCCAGTTCTGGGGCTACGTCCTTGCGGCAAGGTCTGGCGTGCAGTCGCGCGAGACGATCCTCGGCTCGTTCGCCACCGCCGCCGCCAAGTATGCCGAAGGCACGCCCGGTCGCGGCTGGCGTTCGGTCGAGGACACGGTGAACGCGCCCCAGCTCGCCCGTCGCAAGCCGCTGCCCTACACCTCGCTCACCCGCAGCGAGGACTACTACGTGGAGGGTGCGCTCACCTGGCTGGAGGCGGACCAGATCATCCGCCAGGGCACCGCCGGCCGGAAGGGCCTCGACGATTTCGCCCGGGCGTTCTTCGGCATCCGCGACGGTGACTGGGGCGAGGTGACCTACGACTTCGACGAAGTCGTCCGCACGCTGAACGGCGTCCTGCCCTATGACTGGGCGAGTTTCCTGCGCACCCGCCTCTACGCGACCGGCCAGCCCGCGCCGCTCAAGGGCGTCGAGATGGCCGGCTACACTCTGGTGTGGAAGGACAAGCCCAACGCCTACGACAAGGGCCTGTCGGATTCGCGCAAGAACCTCGATCTCACCTATTCGCTGGGCATGACGCTGAACAAGGACGGCGAAGTCACCGCCACGCTGTGGGACGGGCCGGCCTACGACGCCGGGATCGTCAACACGGTGAAAATCGCCGCGGTCGACGGGCGCGCCTATTCCGAGGACGTGATGAAGGACGCGATCACCGCGGCGAAGACCTCGAAGCAGCCGCTTTCGCTGCTGGTGCGCCGCGACGATCGCTACCAGACGGTGACGATCGACTACCACGGCGGCCTGCGGTACCCGTGGCTGGAAAGCACCACTCCGGGCAAGACCAACGGGCTCGACCGGCTGCTGCAACCCCGCAAAAACTAGGGCGCGTTTCGGGGGAATGAAAATGCCCCCGAAACAAGATTACGTTCATTCCAATAGCCTGTTGCAGTGCAATAGTTGCGACGCTAAGTCCGGCCGCATCGTGATCCAACCGGCCCGACTTCACCGCGCCAGTTAAAGTAAGGACCGTTATGCGCATCGACATGATTCCCGTTGGCGACAATGTCCCCGAGAGCCTGAACGTCATCATCGAAGTTCCCGTCGGCGGCGAGCCGGTCAAGTACGAGTTCGACAAGGCATCGGGCGCTCTGTTCGTCGACCGCATCCTCCACACGCCGATGCGCTACCCGGCCAACTACGGCTTCGTGCCGCACACCCTTTCGCCCGACGGCGACCCGCTCGACGCGCTGGTCGTGGCCCGCTCGCCCTTCATCCCGGGCTGCATCGTGAAGGTGCGCCCGATCGCCGTCCTCAACCTCGAGGACGAGCACGGCGGCGACGAGAAGCTGCTCTGCGTGCCGGTCAATTCGACCTTCCCGTACTATTCGCACGTGAAGGAAAAGGAAGACCTGCCCGACATCGTCTACCAGCAGGTCGAGCACTTCTTCACCCACTACAAGGACCTGGAAAAGGAAAAGTGGGTTCGCGTCGGCACCTGGGGCAACGCCGAAGACGCGCGCCGCATCGTGATCGAAGCCATCGAGCGTTACGAGGCCGAAAAGAAGGCCTGATCGTCGGGTCGCGACGATTTCCACTCCCCATGTGGACGGGGGCCGGCAGCACCAGCTGTCGGCCCCTTTGTCGTTTCAGGGGAGCGATGGTGCGCCGGGGCTTCGACAGGCTCAGCCTGAGCGGGTATCAGGAACAGGCGTGATTCCGCTCACCCTGAGCCTGTCGAAGGGTAGACGCCCCGCCCCCACGCAAGTCAGTTCACCACGCGGCCGCCGTTGACGCCGATGGTCTGCCCGGTGACGTAGCCCGAGGCCTCGTGGCACAGCCAGGCGCAGGCGTTGGCGATGTCCGCCGGCTCGCCCAGGCGGCGCACCGGGACGGTCTGGAGCAGCACTTCGGTGGGGATCTGGAAGCGCTCGCGGTTGGCTTCCGACATGATGGTCCCCATCACCGAGCCGGGCGGGATGTTGTTGACGGTGATGCCGTAAGGCCCGAACTCCTGCGCCATAGAACGCGTCATCGTCACCACCGCGCCCTTCGACGAGGAATAGCAGACCATGTTGATCGCGCCGGTCTGCGCCGAGGAGGACGAGATGTTGACGATGCGGCCCCAGCCGGCATCCTTCATGTCCTTGAGCACCAGCTGCGTCATCACCATCGGCCCGCGCACGTTGATCGCGTAGACGAGGTCCCAGCGCTCGTCGGTCAGGTCCTCGAACGGGGTGAAGT
The DNA here is from genome assembly GCA_035511275.1 of Novosphingobium sp. Classification (GTDB taxonomy): domain Bacteria; phylum Pseudomonadota; class Alphaproteobacteria; order Sphingomonadales; family Sphingomonadaceae; genus Novosphingobium. Next base: position 1,152 of record DATKFS010000227.1, on the reverse strand, counting down.
CGGTGACGCCGGCGTTGTTCACCAGGATCGAGATCGGGCCCAGCGCGTCGCGGGCCTTGGCGACGGCGGCGGCGGCCTGCTCGCGGTTCGAGATGTCGGCGCCCAGCGCGATGGCGGTGCCGCCCGCGTCCTTGATCGCCTGCACCGTCTCGGCGCAGCGCGCCTCGTCGAGGTCGAGCACGCCGACCGCGATTCCGTCCTGCGCGAGGCGCTTGGAACAGGCGGCGCCGATGCCGGCGGCCGCGCCGGTGACGATGGCAACTCTGTAGGTCATGTCAGGTCTCTCCCGGGGATTTCCGGCGCAGGCTTACCGGCGATTGCTCCGGGCGGAAGCGGCGGAGCGCGGAACGGCGCAAAATCGCCCGGGCGACGTGGCGAAAGTCAGGACGTTCACCGTCCCCGCCTTCGCGGGGACGACGTGTCTTACACCTCGATCCGGTACAGCTTCGCGGCATTCCCGCCCAGCACCTTGACCTTCTCCTCGTGCGTCAGGTCGCCCATGCGGCCTTCGAGGTTCTCGATCGGATAGAGCCCGGTCGGGTGCGGGAAGTCGGTCTCGAACAGGACGTTCTCGACCCCCACCTTGCGCACCATGTCGGCGGCGTTCTGGCCGGTCTCGAACCAGAAGCAGGCGTAGAAGTTGCTCTTGAAGTACTCGCTGGGCTTCTTCTCGAAGCTGCGCCCTTCCGCGATCTCGACGAGCTGGTAGTCGAGCGCCTCCATCATGAAGGGCACCCAGCCGATCCCGCTCTCCACCGAGACGAACTTCAGCTTGCGGAACCGGTCGAGCAGGCCCGAGTAGATCAGGTTCGCCACCACCTTGCCGTTGTTGAAGAACAGCATCGCCCCCGAAATCCCGGAACGCAGGTCGCGGGTGAGCGAGGGCCAGCCCTGCTGCCCCATCCAGTCGATCGAAGTCTCGGACGCGCCGATGTGGAAGTTCACCGGCATCTCCAGCCCTTCGCAGGCCTCCCAGAGCGGATACCAGTGCTCATGCGCAAGGTCGGGGATCTTCTCGCCGTCGAGCGCGACGAGGTGGGGGTCCGAATTGATGTTGATCCCGCGCAGGCCCATCGCGGCGCAGCGCTCGGTCTCGGCGATCGAGAGCTTGAGGTCCCACCACGGCAGCAGCGCCATCGGGAAGAAGCGCCC
>DATKFS010000226.1:0-1687 GCA_035511275.1 Novosphingobium sp. | reverse complement strand
TGGACACCGGGTGGCGATCCATTCGCCGTCCGGCTGCCTCAGTTGGAGGCAGCTTGTCGAACGCGTCGCGCGCAGCGCCGACATGCTCCGCTCGCTGGGGCTGCATCCGGGCGAGCGGTTCGCCACGCTTTGCCGGAATTCCGTCTCGCACGCCCAGTTGCTGCTGGGCGGGTACTGGTCCGGCATCGTGCCGATTCCCATGAACTTCCGGCTCACTGGCGGCGACGTCGCCTGGATGCTCGAGCAATCCGGCTGCCGGATGCTGATGGTGGACGAGGAACTTGCCTATCTGCTGGATCAGGCGCAGCTTGTTCCATGGCGCGGGCGAGCCGTTTGCGTCGGCGCCGCTCCCGGCATCTTCGGCATTCCCGGTACGGACTCCCTGCTGGCCGACGCGCGGCTTGCGGCGCCGCATGCGGTGCGGGAAGACGATCTTGCATTGTGTCTCTATACCGGCGGCACCACCGGCCGAGGCAAGGGAGTCCGGCTCACGCATCGCAACGTCGTCGCCAACGCGCTGCAGCTCGCCCGCGTGATGGCCCCCGCACCGGAGGACATCTATCTCCATGTCTCGCCCATGTATCACTCGACGGATCTCAAGGCGACCGTGGTCAGCATGTTCGGGGGCTCGCACGTCTACCTGAAGGATGCCTCGCCCGAGGACGTGCTCGATGCCATCGAGCGTCATCGCGTCACCATCGCGAGCCTGCTGCCTGACATGATCGCCCGCATCCTCAAGGAAACCTCGGTCAGCCGCTACGATCTGCGCAGCCTGCGCCTGATCAGCTATGGCACCTCGCCGCTGGAGGAGTCCACCCTGCGGGCCGCGATGGCCGCCTTCCCTCGCGCCGGTTTCCACCAGTGCTACGGCCTGACCGAAACCTCGCCCTACATTGCCATCCTGGACGAAGAGGCGCACCGCCGGGCCGTGACGGATCGCCCCGAACTGCTCAAGGCGGCTGGACGGGTCCTGCCCGGCACGCGGCTCGCGCTGCTCGACGACGCCGGCAGCGAAGTGCCGGCGGGGGGGACTGGCGAAATCGTCGTATCGGGGCCGCAGGTCACCGATGGCTATCTCGGCCTTCCCGAGGAAGAGGCCCGGGTTTTCCGCCAGGGAGCATTCCATACCGGCGATATCGGCCGCATCGACGACGACGGCTTTCTCTACATCCTGGACCGCAAGGTGGAAGTGGTCGCGGCGCGCGGCGCGAACGTCTATACCAAGACGGTCGAGGACATCCTGCGCCAGTGCCCCGGCATTGCCGAGGCCGCGGTGGTAGGCGTGCCCGACCCGTTCTCGGGAGAAGCGCTGCTCGCCGTGCTTGTCCCCGACGGCCCCGCTCCACCCCTGGCCGCCATCGTCGAGTTCTGCCACGGCCGCCTGCCGGCCGGCCAGATCCCGGGCCAGTTCATGTTCGTGGACGGTCTGCCCCGCACGCCGCTGGGGAAGGTAAAGAAGCAGGAACTTCAGGAAGCCTACCGCTCGCAGCTGGAAGCCCACGGCGCTGGCGGGCGGGCCCGGCGTCGCGCGCGCCCGGGAAGAGCCTGACCGCGGCGCCGGTCAGGCGCTCCAGCCTCGCGACCGCATCCACGCCGCCAGCGATTGCTCGGTATCGGCTCCCTCGCTGGCCAGCCACTCGCAAAAGGTACGCACCGCCCGGCTCTCCGCGGGAGGATGGGGATGGCT
>DATKFS010000225.1:0-6419 GCA_035511275.1 Novosphingobium sp. | reverse complement strand
GGCTATCCCGTGCTCATCAAGGCGGTCGCGGGCGGTGGCGGCAAGGGGATGCGGCTGGTCGAGGACCCGGCGGACTTCCTCGACGCGCTCGCCTCGTGCAAGCGCGAGGCGGCGGCCTCGTTCGGCAACGACCATGTCCTGATCGAAAAGTACATCGCCAGCCCCCGTCACATCGAAGTGCAGGTCTTCGGCGACAGGCACGGCAACGTCGTCCACCTGTTCGAGCGCGACTGCTCGCTGCAGCGGCGCCATCAGAAGGTGATCGAGGAGGCCCCCGCACCCGGCATGGACGCGGCGACGCGCGAGGCGCTCTGCGCCGCCGCCGTGCGCGCGGCCAAGGCGGTGGACTACGTGGGCGCGGGCACCATCGAGTTCATCGCCGACGGTTCGGGCCCGCTCGACGCCGACCGCATCTGGTTCATGGAGATGAACACGCGCCTGCAGGTCGAGCATCCCGTCACCGAGGAGATCACCGGCGTCGATCTGGTCGAATGGCAGCTGCGCGTCGCCAGCGGAGAGCCGCTGCCGCTGTCACAGGACGACCTGACGATCGACGGCTGGGCGATGGAGGCGCGCCTCTATGCGGAGGACCCGGCCAAGGGCTTCCTGCCCAGCATCGGCCGCCTTGAACTGCTGCAGTTCGGCGAGGCCGAGGGCGGCCGCATCGACACTGGCGTCTATGAAGGCGCGGAAGTCTCGCCCTTCTACGATCCCATGATCGCCAAGGTCATCGCCTGGGGCGAGGACCGTGACGAGGCGCGCGAGCGGCTGGGCGAGATGCTGGAGGACAGCGCGGTCTGGCCGGTGCGCACCAATGCCTCGTTCCTCGTCAAGGCGCTGCAACACCCCGACTTCGCGGCGGGCAGGGTCGATACCGGCCTCATCGGGCGCGACGGCGAGGCGCTGGCCGAGCCGCCGGTCCCGTCGGACGAGGCCTTGCAGGCGGCAGCGCAGGCGCTCGTGCCGCTGACCACCGCACCGGGACTGAGGCTCAATGCGCCGCCCGCCCGCTCGGCATGGTTCCTACTCGACGGTGAGAAGATCGAGGTCGCGCTGGAGGGCGAGGGAAGCGAGGAGCCGGCGTCCGGCGTCCTCGTCACCGAGCAGGGGCAGGCCTGGCTGCTCGCGCCATGGCGGCGGGACGGCGCGCACGGGGCGGCCGCGGGCTCGGGCGCGATCGTGGCGCCGATGCCGGGCAAGGTCATCGCAGTGGATGTGAGCGCGGGACAGGCCGTGACCAAGGGCCAGAAGCTGCTGACGCTCGAGGCGATGAAGATGGAACACACGCTGACCGCGCCGTTCGATGGCGTGGTGGCCGAACTCAACGCCGTGGCGGGCCAGCAGGTGCAGGTCGACGCGCTGCTGGTGAAGATCGAGGAGACGGAATAATGCCCGGGCGCTTCTTCGACGAATGGCAGGTCGGCGACCGCCTGACCCATCAACCGAGCCGTACCGTCACCGAGACCGACAACCTGCTGTTCTCGGCGATGACGCACAACATGCAGCCGCTGCACCTCGATGCCGAGACGGCGAAGGCCAGCGAGTTCGGGCAGATCCTTGTCAACTCGACCTTCACCTTCAGCCTCGCGGTGGGGCTCTCGATCGCGGATACCACGGTCGGCACGCTGGTCGCCAACCTCGGGTTCGACAAGGTGGTGACGCCCAAGCCGACCTTCATCGGCGATACGCTCACCTGCGCGAGCGAGGTGGTGGAGATGCGCGAGAGCAAGTCGCGGCCGGGGCAGGGGATCGTCGTGTTCAGGCACGAGCTGACGAACCAGCGCGGGGAGATCGCGCTGTCGATGCTGCGGACGGTTCTGTTGAAGAAGAAGGGGTAGGGACGGCGGCGAGGCGCAGCGGCGCCTTGTTCACCTCGCCTTCGCGGGAATGACGAAATTGGGGAAGGAGTGCGCCGCGTGGCCCCCAGGGGACCTACCCCGCCAGCTGCTCCCCCAGTGACCGCGCGGCGCCCTTCAGGGCCTCCTTCAAGCGCGGCAGTTCGCTGCGCAGCGCCGCGCCGATGCCGATCGCCACGAGCGCGTGTCCGGGCCTGCGCGTATCGTCGCGGCCGCCTTTCCACACCGGCGCGGCGATCACGGTGACCCCGGCGATGTAGTGCCCCGCGTCCACCGCCACGCCAGTCGCGCGCGCATCCTCGACCTGCGCGACCCACTCCTCCCAGCTTGGTGCCTCGTCCCAGCGCAAATGCGTGAAGCGCGGGCGCAATTCGCTCTCGGGGTAGTTCCCGAAGGCAGCGATGCAGCGCCCGGTGGCGGAAACCAGCGCCGGGAAGCGGCTGCCGACCTGTGTGGAGAGCTGGAAGTTCTGCCCAGACTGCGACATCGCGGTCACGATGATGTGGTCGAGCCCGAAGAGCTGCACGCCCAGCGTGGTGCTGCCGAATTCGCGCGCGATCCGGTCGAGCATCGGCTGGGCGAGGTCGTTGAACTGGTCGCGCCGGAGCCAGGCGCGGGCGAGCGTCAGCACACCGGCATCAAGGCTGTAGCGCTTGGTGTCGGCGTCGAAAGCCACCAGTTCCTCGGCCACCAGAGCGCGCAGCACGTAGAGGCAGGTACTCGGCACCAGTCCGAGTTCGCGGGCGATGGCCTGCACGCCCAGCGGGGTTCCGCTCCTGCCGAGCAGGCGCAGGACGGCAGCGGCGCGGGCGATCGCCGGGGCCTTGCTCGCCTTGACGGAGGTGTCGAGAGCGTCGGAACTGTCAGTCATTCAATATATAGAATAACATTCAATATTTACAAAAACAAGCGCGACGTGCCACACCTTGCTGAACACAAGGACAATTGCCCGGAGACGTGATTCGAGGGGCGAGGATGGGACTGTCGATGGCCAAGGTGATTGCGGGTCTTACCGACTACACAAGCTATGCCGACGCGCAGGCTCACGCCTCGTCCGCGGCGCTGTGGGAGCTGTTCGACGGCGACCGTGAGTATTTCAACATCGCGCACGAATGCGTGACGCGCCACGCCGATGGCTCCGGCCGGGCGGCGGTGCGCATCGCCCACGCCGATGGCGCGGACGAGGTCATCAGCTTCGACACCATCGCCTCGGGCGCGGCGCGGTTCGCGCACTGGCTCGATGGCGAGGGCGTGGCTCCCGGCGAGCGGATCGCCTTCATGCTCGAACCGTCGCTGCCGTTCTACGTCTGCCTGTTCGGCGCGATGCAGACCGGCGCGATCTCGGTGCCGCTGTTCACCCTGTTCGGCCCCGACGCCCTGCGCCTGCGGGTGGGAGACTGCGAGCCGTCGATCCTCGTCACCAATGCCGAGAAGGCGGACCTCGCCCGCTCGGTCGCGGTGGACGGCAAGCCGCGCGTGATCGTCGCCGACGAGGCGTTCCTCGCCTCGCTTGCCAACCTGCCGACCACGTACACGCCCAGGACCCGCGCCAACGACATGGCCGTGTTCCAGTATACCAGCGGCACCACGCGCGAACTGCCCGAGGCGGTGAAGCATTCGCACCGCACGCTCGTCACGCTGATGTTCGCGGCGCTCTACGGCACCGGCATCCGGCCCGGCGACGCGTTCTTCTGCCCCTCCAGCCCGGCCTGGGGGCATGGCCTCTGGCACGGCACGCTCGCCCCGCTGGCGATGGGGGTGACCACCGGCACCTTCGCCGGCCGCTTCGATCCGGTGCGCCTGATGAAGGCGCTCGACGACTTTCGCATCACCAACATGTCGGCCGCCGCCACGCATTACCGCATGATGAAGAACAGCGGGAAGGCGGCGGACTTCGCGTTCCACTTCGACAAGCTGTCCTTCACCGGCGAGCCGATCGACCCGGCCACGCTGGAGTGGATCGACCAGTGGTTCAAGGTGCCCGCCTGCTCGATGTACGGCACGACCGAGATCGGCGTGGTGCTGGTGAACTATCCCGGCGCGGACGACTTCACGGTCAAGCCCGGCTCGCTGGGCAAGGCGGTGCCGGGGCAGAAGCTGGAGGTCCAGCGGCCGGACGGAACCGTCTGCGATCCCGGCGAGATCGGCGAGCTGATGCTCTGGCGGGGCGGCGGCTGGATGACCACCAAGGACCGCGCCAAGACCGACGCGGACGGCTACTTCTACCACTGCGGCCGCGCCGACGACGTCATCATCTCGGCGGGCTGGACGATGTCGGCGGTCGAGATCGAGAACACCATGCTGCGCCACGACAACGTGATGGAATGCGGCGTGATCGGCGTTCCCGACGCCCAGCGCGGGCAGGTGGTGAAGGCCTTCGTCGTCGCCAATTGCGAAGGCTCGGACGCGCTGGTGCGCGAGCTTCAGGACTTCACCCGCGAGCGCCTCGCCCAGCACGAATTCCCGCGCATCGTCGAGTTCGTCGACGATCTGCCCAAGAATCCCGCCGGCAAGGTCCACCGCAAGATGCTGCGCGACCGCGAGGCCGCGAAGGCGGCCGAGGCCGTGGCCTGACCCAATTCGAGAGTTTGAGGAGTAGAGAAATGGCTACCACAGCAGAACCGAAGAACAAGTTCCCCAAGATCACCGAGGAAGGCCTCGACGACCTGCGCAAGCGCATCGGCGTCAAGATCGAGAACACGGTCGAGCCGTGGAACTACGAGGCGACCCGCGACGCCATCCGCCACTACGCCCACGGCATCGGCGACGACAACCCGCTCTGGTGCGATCCCGAATACGCGGCGAAGACCAAGTACGGCACGCTCGTCGCGCTGCCCTCGTTCCTGTTCACCACGAGCCGCATCGTCTCGGGTTACTGCGGCGGCCTGTCGGGCGTCCACGCGATGTGGGCGGGCGCCGACTGGACCTGGCACAAGCCGGTGCTGCGCAACGACACCATCACCACGGTCCCCTACCTGAAGGACCTCGTCGAGCACCAGACCAAGTTCGCGGGCCGCTCGTTCCAGCAGATCTACCATGTCGACTTCTACAACCAGCACGGCGACCACGTCGCGGGCGCGGACAGCTGGGTGTTCCGCACCGACCGTGACGAGGCGCGCGAGCGCGGCACCAAGTACACCGAGGCGCGCGGCCGCGTGGAGCCCTTCACGCAGGAACAGCTCGACGAGTTCTACGAGATCTACGACCGCGAAGAGACCCGCGGCGCAATCCCGCGTTACTTCGAGGACGTCAACGTCGGCGACAAGCTGCCGCCGATGATGAAGGGCCCGATGACGGTCACCGGCTTCATTTGCTACGCGCAGGGCTGGGGCGGCCTCTACATCCGCGCCAACAAGCTGGCGTACAAGATGCAGAAGGCGCACCCGGGCCTCGGCATCCGCAACCGCTTCAACGTGCCGGACTGCCCCGAGCGCGTGCACTGGGACGAAGCCTTCGCGCTGGAAGTCGGCGCGCCGGGAGCCTACGACTACGGCCCGGAGCGCTGCTCGTGGCTGACCCACCACATGACCGACTGGATCGGCGACGACGGCTTCCTCCACAAGTCGAGCTGCCAGATCCGCCGCCACAATCCGGACGGCGACGCGATGATCCTCACCGGCGAGGTGACCCGCAAGTTCGTCGAGAACGGCAAGAGCTACGTCGAGGTCGCGCAGAAGGCGACCACCCATCGAGGCGAGCTGTCGGCCTTCGGCACGGCGATCGCCGAACTGCCGACCAGGGGCTGAGGTCAAGGGCGTGATCGTGCCTGAGTGAACCCCCTTTCGTCGTTCCCGCGAAGGCGGGAACCCATCTGATGCCATGCCATGTTGCGCCGTCATCAGCCGGGTCCCCGCTTCGCGGGGATGACGACATCGGGTAGGACGATCACGCTCCAACTCGGCAACAGCGACATCCGATGGCCCATCAAGGGCTGCGGCAGGCGGGAGAGAAGGCATGGCAGACGGCGCGGACAGCAGACCGACATTCCGATCCGACGGGACCGTCGGCGTGCCGGCGTTCGACCTGCCCGTCTCCGCCCTCGCCAGCGCGGAGGCCGCGGCGGCGCAGCGGATGCGCGCACAGGTTCCCGCCTTCGACGCCGCCGGGCAGGAGCCCGACATCACGGTGCGGCGCGAGCAGATCCACGCCTATGCGGCCCAATCCCTCCCCCGCCTGCGCGAGAGTTTCCCGGTCGAGATCGTCGCCACGACCATCCGCGGCGTCGAGGTGCTCGACGTCACCCCGGCGGACGGCAGCCACGATCCGGATCGCGTCCTCATCAACCTCCACGGCGGCGCCTTCACGGTCGGCTGGGACGGCATCGCGCTGATCGAGGCGATCCCGATGGCGGTGCTCGCCGGCTACCGCGTCGTCACGGTTAACTACCGCATGGCACCCGAGCACCGGCATCCCGCCGGGGTCGAGGACGTCGCCGCCGTCTACAAGGCGCTGCTTGCGGACTACCCCCCCGGCCGGATCGGCATCTACGGCGGCTCGGCCGGCGGCCCGCTGACGGCGCATGCGGCGGCCTGGCTTCCGGCCCATGGTTTGCCGCAGGCGGGC
>DATKFS010000224.1:0-4167 GCA_035511275.1 Novosphingobium sp. | reverse complement strand
GCGCTTGCCTCCCAGCGCGCTGAGCACGCCTCGCATGGTGCGAATCTCCAGCGAGTTCCAACCTGGCTTGGTCAACATGTTACGAAGCGTGCGCCGAGTCGAAGCGGCGCGACTTTCGGGAAAGAAGTAGTTCGTCGTTTCGAGCAGGGTCTCGAACTGACCGATCATTCCCTCCAGTTCGTCCTGTGGAGCGGGAGGAAGCAGTTCCTCAAGCGTCGGCTGCGACAGGCTCGTGCCCTTCGACCATTCATAAGCACACAGGATCACCGCCTGCGCAAGGTTGAGCGACGCGAAGGCCGGATTGATAGGCACCGTCAGGATCGCACGGGCAAGCGCGACGTCCTCGGTTTCCAGCCCTGACCGCTCGGGCCCGAACACGTAGGCCGATCGACCAGGCGCCGTATGCACTTCTCGCGCGGCTTCCTCGGGCGTAACGACGGGCTTGGTGACGCCGCGCTTGCGCACCGTGGTGGCATAAACGTTGGCGCAGTCGGCGACCGCATCGGCCAGAGTCTCGAAGACCTCGGCGTTTTCCAGAACTTCGTCCGCGCCTGCGGCGGCCGGGCCTGCCGATGGGTTGGGCCAGCCGTCGCGCGGGGAGACGAGGCGCAAGTCGGTCAGCCCAAAATTGAGCATCGCGCGGGCGGCCTTGCCGATGTTCTCGCCCAATTGCGGGCGTACCAGCACGATAACGGGCTGCTTCACTTCAATTGACGCCGACATCGCGGACCGTTCCTGCAAATTCTTCGAAATCCTTCGCCTCGTTGAAGGCGCGATAGACGCTGGCGAAGCGAATATAGGCGACGGAGTCGAGCTGGCGCAGCCCTTCCATCACAAGTTCGCCGATCACCCGCGATGGCACCTCGGTTTCGCCGGAGGTTTCGACTTGCCGCTGCACGCCCGAAACGAGCCGGTCGATCTGCTCACGCCCGATACCGCGCTTGCGGCAGGCGAGAGTGACCGATTGCTCGATCTTGGCGCGGTCGAATGGTTCGCGGCGGGGTTCGCCGTGTACATCGTTGCTTTTGACAACCACGATCTCGCGCAGTTGCACCCGCTCGAACGTGGTGAAACGGGCGCCGCAGCTGGAACACTGGCGGCGCCGACGGATCGCGGTGGCATCCTCGGTCGGGCGGCTGTCCTTGACCTGGGAATCGTCGTGGGCGCAAAAAGGACAGCGCATTCAGCAAGTTACTTTCGAGTAAGCGCCGCTCATTCAGGGCGGACGCGCTTGTAGAACTTATATCCCGCGCCCGCCGCCAGCCCGAGGCCGATGGAGACGAATGGCAGGAAGGCACCGGCGACCGCGCCCGCAGCGCCCCAGATCAGAACCGGCTTGGTCGAAGGATGGGCGAGCCCGTCCTGAAGCATTCCGGCAAGTTCCTGGCGAGCATCAGTCACGAAGTCGCCGGTGGGGCGCTGGGGGTCGGTCATAGGTTCAGTCCTCGTAGATGGGGAAGCGGTCACACAGCGCTTCAACGCGCGTGCGCACGTTCTGCTCCACCTGAGCGTCGCCTGCCTCGCCGCACTTGGCAAGACCGTCGAGCACATCGGCCACCATCTCGCCGATCTGGCGGAACTCTTCCGGGCCGAACCCACGCGTTGTGCCAGCGGGTGAGCCGACACGGATGCCGCTGGTCTTCATCGGCGGCAGCGGGTCGAACGGGATGCCGTTCTTGTTGCAGGTGATACCCGCGCGCTCCAGAGCCTCGTCCGCGTCCTTGCCGGTCACGCCCAGCGGCGAGAGGTCGATCAGCGCGAGGTGAGTGTCGGTGCCGCCCGAGACGATCGCCGCGCCGCGCGCCTTGAGCGTATCGGCGAGGACCTTGGCGTTCTCGATCACGCGCGCGGCGTAGTCCTTGAACTCGGGGCGCAGCGCTTCACCGAAGGCGACGGCCTTGGCGGCGACGACGTGCATCAGCGGGCCACCCTGGAGGCCGGGGAACACCGCCGAGTTGATCTTCTTGGCCAGGGCCTCGTCATTGGTGAGGATCATGCCGCCACGGGGGCCACGCAGCGTCTTGTGCGTGGTGGTGGTGGCGATGTGCGCGTGCGGGAAGGGCGAGGGGTGCAGGCCTGCGGCGACGAGCCCGGCGAAATGCGCCATGTCCACCTGGAACAGCGCGCCCACGGCGTCGGCGATTTCGCGCATGCGCTTGAAGTCGATCACGCGCGGATAGGCCGAACCACCGGCGATGATGAGCTTGGGCTGGTGTTCCTTGGCGAGCGCCTCGACCTCGTCATAGTCGATGAGGTGGGTGTCGCGGGTCACGCCGTACTGGACGGCCTTGAACCACTTGCCAGACAGTGCCGCGCGGGCGCCATGGGTGAGGTGGCCACCGGCGTCGAGGCTCATGCCCATGATAGTGTCGCCGGGCTTGACGGTCGCGAGGAGGACCGCACCGTTGGCCTGCGCGCCCGAATGAGGCTGGACGTTGGCGAAGCCGCAGTCGAACAGCTTCTTGGCGCGCTCGATGGCAAGCGTCTCGACTTCGTCGGAAGGTTCGCAGCCCTGATAGTAGCGCTTGCCCGGGTAGCCTTCGGCATACTTGTTGGTCAGCACCGAGCCCTGCGCCTCGAGCACGGCCTTGGAGACGATGTTCTCCGATGCAATCAGCTCGATCTGCTTGCGCTCGCGCTTGAGTTCATGGCCGATCGCGGCGGCGACGTCGGGGTCGCTCTGGGCGATGGTGTCGGTGAAGAAGCCGGGGGAACGGATGGCGGTTTCAACGGTCATGTTCTGGGACCTCTTCGATCAGAAGGAAGGGTTGGAAAGCTTCTCGACGCGGCCCGCGTGGCGTCCGCCACCGAACTGGGTCGAGAGGAAAGCGTCGAGGCAGGCCTTGGCCATGTCCTCGCCGGTGAGGCGCGCGCCCATGGCGATGACGTTGGCGTCATTGTGCTCTCGGGCGAGGGCGGCCGAGAGCGGCTCCGACACCAGTGCGCAGCGGCAGGCGGGGTCGCGGTTGACGGCGATCGAGATGCCGATGCCCGACCCGCAGAGCGCGACGCCGAATTGGGCAGTGCCGTCCGCGACGACCGAGGCGAGTTTGTAACCGTAGTCCGGATAATCCACGCGATCCGCAGTCTCGGGACCGAGGTCGGCGACTTCGTGGCCGAGTTCGATGAGGTATTCGCGCAAGGTCGCCTTGAGGTCGACGGCAGCGTGATCGGAAGCAATCGCAATACGCATGGGAGAGGGCCCTGTCCTTCTCGCGGGGATTCGTTTGCGCCTCCCCTTAGTCCCGAGTTGGCCGCATGGCGAGTCTTGCGGTTGAGCGATGGGTGCGGCGCTCGGGATACGGGTAACGGGCTGGCCAATGCGCGTAAATCCGGCATTGTGAGGAGGCCCGCTGCGGGTCTCGAGGAGGTTTGGCGTGGGGAACATCAAGGCATTCGTGGCAGCTTCGGTGCTGGCGATCGTGCTGGCGGTGCTGGGATCGACGCCGCCAGCGCCGCGACCTGCGTCCGCGTCCCCCGCTGATTTCTCGGCCGAGCGGGCGATGGCGGATGTCGAGCGCATCGGTCGCGCGCCGCATCCGAGCGCCTCGGGCGAGCACGCTGTAGTGCGCGGCTATCTCGTGCAAAGGCTCGAAAGCATGGGGCTGATCGTGCGTACGCAGGAGAGCGTGTTCCCGAACGAAATGCGCGACTGGTTCAATCGCCACAACCGCACCGATGCGGCGACGATCCCGTTGACCAACATCGTCGGTCTCCTGCCCGGACGGGAACCTGCGCTCCCGGCAGTAGCACTGATGGCACATTACGACGGCGTACCCGGATCACCGGCGGCGGCCGATGACGGCGCCGGGGTCGCATCGATCCTCGAAACAGTGCGAGCGCTTTCGCTGGATCGGGAGCGGCGGCGGGACATCATCGTCATCCTCACCGATGGCGAAGAGGCGGGGTTGACGGGGGCGAAACTGTTCTTCGCCAAGGCGCCGGAGCGCAGGCGGATCGGCGCGATCGTGAACCTCGAGGCGAGGGGCGGGGGCGGCAAGGCGAACCTGTTCCAGACTTCCGCGATGAACGGCGAGGTGGCGAGACTGTGGGCTAGCGCGGTTCCCCACCCGGCGGGCAGTTCGCTCGCGACGTTCATCTACAGCGTCCTGCCCAACGACACCGACCTGACGATGGCGCTACCGCATGGCTATGCAGCATGGAACA
>DATKFS010000223.1:0-11460 GCA_035511275.1 Novosphingobium sp. | reverse complement strand
CTGAAAGCGGTCTCGAACACCGTGTCCGAGCCACCTTCCTCCTTCCCCACTCCCCTCCTCGGCCGTTCGGCCGAGCAGGCGCGCAAGCGCCCATCCGAGCGCCGCAAAAGCGGCCTCGGGTCGAAACGCGTTGGGCGCTGGTGTTAGTTTATCGAGCCGAAGAGACGCCTCTTGGCCGCTGCCTGATGCAGGCCGTCCTTGACGCCGACCGTGGCGTTCATGTCCGCCGCGAGATCGGCAGCCAGCGTCTCGGGAATATCGGCATAAGCTTCGACCACCCTGATGGCGATCTCGGGGCTGAGCAGCTCGCCCGGCTCGGTGCCAAGCCAGATCGTCGCCTCGCCTTCTTCGGGTTCCTCATCGGTCGGCGTGAATATCTGGGCGAAGAAGGTCTGAAGGGGTCTGTCCCAGCCAACCACCGCCTTGATGACCCCATTCCCCGGTCTCGGTTTCAGTTCGTAGCGGCTCATGTCTGGCTCCGACGAATGCGATGATCGACGTGGCGGGCCGCGCCCTCGGCGCTGCGCAGCGCCTTGCGGACCGCGGCGGCGGCGCGCGGGGCGCCGCTCTGGGCAAGAAGGTGCCGCGCGCTGCGAAGCTGGTCAATCGCCTCCCACACGGCGTCGCGGTCTGCCCGCTTCGCGGCTCTGATGGGTCGCATGGGATTGGTCCCTTCGAGATTGATCAGGATGCCGGCGACGCCGGGACGGTTTCGATGCGGACATCGATGGCGTTCCTGCCGATGATCGCTGAGAACTGGCGCCCTTCGGGAACGAACCATTGGGCGCGGTAGGCGATGATCGCCCGGAGCCGCTCCACCAGCGCCGCGTCGTCTCCAAGCAACAGTCGGGTGGCCATTTCTCTGGCATCGAGCAGGAAGCGATCGTTCTGCGTCTCCCAGCTATCGGCGTCGCGATCGTCGCTCGCGCAGAAGCATGAAGCCTCGAGCAGGTCGACCAGCTCGTCCGGGGATATCGCGCCGCGCGCGGCGAGAAGGACGTTCGCTTCCTCGAAACCCCAATGATGCGCGTCGTCATACTCGATGACGACGGGAGCCGCGACGGTCAGCGTCTCGGTTCTGGCGCCCCCGATCTCGACCACGAGATCGAGGCGGTCGACCGTCCCGCATTCGAGCCCGGACAGGGTCTCGCTGTCGAACAGATGGCGGGCGCCGTCGCGTTCGATCTCGAACCGAAGCGCTGTGATCCGGGGGAGTGCATCGTACCAGCCATATCCCGCCATCGCGTCGTCCGGATCGGCGAGGGAACCTTGGAGGCGGCCGTCGCGGGCGAGCGCGAATGCCGCGCATTGTTCGAGCGGCGCGCCGAAATTCTCCATGAGGACGAGATTGTCCGCCGGGATCAGGCCGGAACCCTCGCGTCCGCTGTTGAGATCGGCCGTCGCCGGGGTCCAGCCTCGCAGGAGCGCCGTCGCCTCGGGAAGATCGATGCCGAGATTCCGGGCCTCGGTCCATTGGGCGAAGGACAGGCGGTGGCTGCCGAGAGATGCGATGTGGCGGAAGATGGTCTTGCGGACCAAGTCGCGGAGCGCTTCGAGCGCGGCGCTCTCGACCATTTCGGTCCGGGCTGGCAGCACAAGCTGTAGCGCTGGGGCATCGATGATGTCGACGCGCGCCCACCAGCTGCGATCCTTCTCGTCAATCGAGGGCAAGGCGCAGGGGACGGTGAGGCCGTGGAAGTTGATGCGCGGCTGGTAGTGAGTGGAGCGCGCCCCGTTATAGAGGCCGATGCGCACGCCGCCGGTCTCAACCGTGACCAGGGCGTCGGCGAGCCAGTCCGATTGGGCAAGCGGCGCGCCGTTGAATCGGATCGGCGTCGGACAATAGCGTGCGGCCGCGTTCGCGCTGGCCTCCAGGGATTTCGCCCAGTCATCCTGGAGTGGGAGACGGATCTCGGTGCCGAAGCGATGATCGCAGCGATAGACCGGGATAGGACCGCCCGTTTCCCAATCGCCGGGCGCGATCGAGATCCGCCAGGCGTCTCCGCCGGCGCGCGGACGGGACCGGATTTCGACATGGCGCCCGGCAAGGCTGAACACGCCCATGCCGGCAGGATCTTCACGGGCCGCGATATCCTCATCCCATCCCGAGCGCCCGAGCGCGAGAATGACCGCGGGATCGGCGATCCCCGCGCCGTCGTCGGCGATGACGAGCCACTGCCGATCGTCGGCTTCGGCGACATCGAGGTCGACGGTCGTCGCGCCGGCGCGGCGCGCATTCTGGATGAGCTCGGTCAGTATGGAACCGAGCGTATTATTGAACAGCCTCGTCACCTTGGTGATCGCTGCGGGATCGACCTGGCTGTGGACGACGGTGGGAAGGGGCATCGGGGTCTCCTCGGCAAGAGCGAATGGCCCCCTCCCCGCCCTTCTCTCCTTTCGCTCGGGGCTGCGCGTCCACGGGCGGCGGTGGCGCGGCTGTCAGGCGCAACGGCGCTCCTTCTCGGCCGGTGTCTCGATGTGGACATAGCGCTTGCCGGCCCGGCGGCGCTTGCGGATGCGGCCATCGACGAAGGCCTTGGCCCAGCGGTCGGCTTCGTCCACGCGGGCGGCGATGGCGCACTCGTCGGCCTGTTTGAACATCGTGTAGGCCAGCGCGTATTGCGCGCGCTCCGGCAGGCTGAGCAGTGTCGCGCTGATCGGCAGCGCGCTCTCGTAGAATTCGAGGATATGGCGGCCCCCGCCGTGGTGCATCAGGATGGCCAGGAGGCCCTTGTTTCCGGGACCGGTCGGCCGCGCGATCTGGATGTCATGCGACCCGTAGGTTACCCCGACCTGGGACGCCCCGCCCTCGCCGCGATGGAAGACGCGGTCCTCGCGGTTCGCCAGGGGATGGGCGAGAACCTCATAGCCATCGAAGCTATCGACGCGGCGGATGCGGTTATGTCCGATGACGGTCATGACAAAATCTCCTCATGCCCCGGGGCGCAGGCCACCGGGGTTGGATGGGCACGGAAAGTGGTGGAGTGGCCGGCAGGGGTTCAGTCACCGCGCGGCAAAGGGATCGGGACGGCTTGGCCACTGGCGAGGTTGATGAAAGCGCCGGCGTGCCCGATCGACCCGCGGCCGAGAAGGTCGAACAGCAGTGCGAGCGCGTGGCTCGCCAGCACCCGATTGACGAACAGGGACTGACGTTCGAGCGCCTCGGCGACCGAGCAGGACGGGGCATCGTCCTCGGCCAGGGTTTCGTCGGCCAGCTCGGGAAAGGCCTCGAGGACAGTTGGCAGGCGCGCCTTGACGTTGCCCTTCGGACGGCATGGGCAACCGATCAGATATTGTCCGTCGCTGGCGCGATTGCCGAGGTCCATCCAATAGGTCGGCACGACCCTGCCGTCGCTAAGCGCCGCGCCGAGTGCCCGGCGCGCCGAAGCCGTGTCGACGCACGTGATGAGGATGTCGGTCCCTTCCGTATCGACGGCATCGGGCGCTCGGCCATGAACGGCTTTCCAGCCCAGGCCGTGGGCAAGGTTGATCCGCTCGGTTAGCGTGCGCGCCTTGGAGTTGCCGAGATCGCAGCGATAGAAGGGCTGGCGACCGAGATTGGCCTCGGTCACAATGTCGTCGTCGACCACGGTGACCGCGAGCGAACGCGAGGAGATCGCGCGGAGAGCCGTGTCGAGCGAGGCAAGGCCCATTAGCATCTGAGCGCCGTTTCCACCGCATCCCACGAGGAGGATGCGGATCCCGCGATTGTCGAAGGTGGCGGGAAGGAAGTGGCGCTGGAGCTTGTCAGGCTGCATGGGGAATCTCCCGAAAATGGGCTGCGCGGCACGGCCAGGAACATCCCTCCGGCGCAGAGCCTGGCGGCCATGACCGGACCCGCCGGGTGGTCGAGCCGGCCGACGACGAGTGAAATCTTGGTGGCATGGGCATCGTCAGCATCGTCGGTCGCGCTGAAATAGGCCGGACCGCGCCCGTGACTGTGCATGTCGCAGACGACATGCCAACTAGGCTCGCAGGCCGGGGGCCGGTAGACGAGGCGCGTCGGCGTCGCTTCATCGATCTGCGGAAAATGCACGGTGAATTCGGCCGTCGCCTCGTTCCACAGGATGAAGGCGGCTGCCTCGTTGGGCAGGGCGGCACGGAAATGGTCCAGGACGGCCGCGAGATGCTCACCCGGGACCCGGCCGCAGCGCAATTCGGCCTGGGGGTCGCCCATGCTGCCATAGGGGAGATGGGCTGCGAATGGCGGCGACAGAGGCGCATCAAGCGCCAGCCAGGGACGACGCAATATGAGCATCGCCCCATCGGCCCCCACGGCGAGCCCGTGTCCGGCCCGACTGCTGCGAAGCGCATCGAGCCCAGGCGATCGGCCTATGGGCGGAACAGGATAGCAGGGAACGGCGGCGAGCAGCGCGGCCGCGGTCGGATCATCGGCGAGCATGGTCATCTCCCGGCAGCCGCTGAAATCAGTCGGCCGACCGTGATCGCGTCGGCCGGCGGGCGCGCCTGTCGCAGACGGGCGGCGGGATTGAAGGGCCTGAGGCGTCGGACCGGGAAACGACTGGCCCCGCGCGCGGCGAGATCGTCCCAGAGTCTGACGAGGCCGCCCTTGCCGGTCACCGTCCATTCCTGTCCGGGATTGGGGTGCGTCGACCAGGAGTCGAACACGGCCCGTTCGAACTCCGGGATTGCGGCAACGCCGAGGGTTTTCGGCCTCGGGATATTGCCCCAGCAGAGCCGCCCTTCGATGAAGACATTGAGAATGGGCGAGTGCAGCACCGGCGTGTCAGCCACGGGGCGCTCGCTGGCCGGCAGCGCGTAGACCCCGAGCCCCGCGCGCGTGGCAATGAACAGATGCGCGGGATAGGGCACCGCGACCGTGGTGCGCCGCGCCAGCGCTCGAAGACCGTCGGGCGGCGATGAGAGCGCGAAATAGGCGGGGCGAACCTGTGCCGGCGTCCACCATGCGAGAACATCGGGATGGGAGACCAGGACGGTGTCGGGCAATATCTCGGGGATAGCCGTGCGGCCCAGCGCCTCGGTCCACTGGCGCAGCTGCGCACGCGACAAGGGAATGCCCGCAGCGATCGTGGGGCGGCCGTCTCCATCGAGCTCGACGGCGTGCATGCTGGCGAACGCCGCCACGTCGTTCCTGGGCGCGCCATAGGCGTTTGGGGTCCGGGACGTTCCGGCCTGATAGAGCAGGATGGCGTTGGTCAGGACGAGACCGCCGCCGGTGGCTTCGAAGTGGCTGCTGTGATCGGACATGGGGGCCTCACGGATTGGGTGGGTCGAGACGGACGAGATCCTGAGCCGCGAGCAGGAACTGGACGCCGAGCCTGAGGCTCGCGAACCAGGCGTCGATCCGGCTCACTTCGGGCAGCGGGCAGAGGCCGCAGAAATCCATGAAGCCCATTTCCATGCCGTGGCGCGCGACATCGTCGAGTTCGCGGGCGAACTCTTCGAACGGAACGAGCGTCAAGGGCGGAAGGGACGAGCATTCCTCGATGCCCGGCACATATTCGTAGAGGGCGTCGCTATCGAAGTGCCAGGCATTGCGGTCCGAGGCGAGGTGTTCGAGCGCCTTATGCGCGTCGCGAAGCCGGTGCAGCGCCTGCGCCAGCTCTTTCGGGAGGCATGCGGGCTTCGCTGCGTTCGCGCCGATCATCCAGTCGGGACGGCGCGCGTTCATTTCCGAGGGGAGCGTCTGTTCCTCGATCTCTTCGGCGCTGAGACCCTGATAGGCGGCCAAGCTCCGGCGCGCGCTCTCGTCGTCGATCTCGCCGTCCCAATAATACATCGAGATTTCGTCGAAGAGGTCTTGGTAGCCGAAGACCGGAAGGGCGGTGCCGAGCGTCTCCCCGAGGGCCGCATAGGCGGCGGCGCGCCAGGGGATGGGAGCGTCGCCGGTTTCGATCCAGCCAAGATCCAGTTGGCCCAGGGTCTCGCAGACAAGGGCGATCGCGGGCGGATTATCGTCTTCGCCGACGAGGACGGCGACCCGCAGATCGACAAGCTCGATCGGCTCCAGGATTTCGAGAACCGCGGCATTGAAGACCTGCTCGATGCGCTTGCGGGCGCCGACGCGCGTGTACCGCTTGGAGGTTGCTTCCCGCGCGGACACCCAGCGGCCCATCAGCTTGTGGTGATTGCTGAGCGGCTGATCGAAAGTGGCGGGGATGTCGACGGACAGCGCGACCGACCGCCCCGCGAGATCAACCGAGTGGGGCGAGCCTGAGGCCGGCGGGGGGCTGAAGCGGCTCCGCCGCTTCGCCTTTGTGATTGGCAGGGTCGAGGAGGATCCGCGCGTGGAGGGCCTGGGCCTGGGCGCTGCAGGGAGGCTGGGGGAAGCCGGTCGTGTTGCCATCGTCGTGCTCGATCCATTCGAGGAGCGTCTTGCGCGGAGCGGCCGGAATGGCCGCGCTCTGGGCGGGCGGCATGTTCAGCCCTTGGTGCCGACGGCGCGCCGATATTCGATGAGGTGGGCGTTGCCCGACACGCCGGCATCGACGATCTCGGCGTTGAGAATCGCCGGGAAGAGTGTCGCATGGTAGGAGCGCAACGCTGCCGGTTCTTCCGCGAGATGCGGCGGGACCGGGAGGTCGATGCCGTCGTATCGGTAAGTGCGGGTCAGGAGGTTGATCTGCATGATGGGCCTCTCGAATTGAGATGTTGGGCAAGTCGATGAAGGTCAGTCCCAGAGGCTGGCCGGTTCGTCCGCCTTGGCGTCGGCTGGCGGAGCGGCGGGGTTCGCAGCTTTTGCGGGACTCGTGGGCGCGGGCGTCTTCGGCGTTGCCGCCTTGGCCTTCGCGGCTTCGGCGGCGGCGGTGCGGGCCGCTTCGGCTGCCTGGCGTTGCTCCTCGAGCTGGTCGGCGAGCGTCTTGCGAGCGGCGATGAGCTGGCCGAGCGCACCGTCTTCGCCCTTGGCTAGTTCGGCGTCGATTTCCGCGGCGCTGGCGGTGAGCGAGATCGGGCGGGTTTCGCCGGTCTCGAGCTTGTGCGCGGCGCCTTCCTGCCTGCGGGGGATCACGGTCAGGGTGACGGTATCGTCCGGGCCGGCGACGAGATCGAAGCCGAGCGAGTAGCGCGCGAGCAGCGGGAGCAGGTTGGTAATCAGCATGGGGGCGCTTCCTTCTATGTGAGTGTTCGGGGGGTCAGGCGGCGAGTTCCGTGATCGCGGCTTCGGTCGGCGGCGCGGCCTTCACCGGCGGCGGTCCGTATTGGCCGTCGAGCGTCATCGAACTGGGGAGGCGTCCGGCCCAGTCGAAGCCGGGCCGGCCCAGCATGCCGGCGATGAGGTCGGCCTTCTTGGCGGTGAGGAGCTTGGCGAAGCCCTTTTCGCCCATGTGTGCGACGAGGCCGCATTCCTGGGCGATGAACTTGAGTTCATCCTTGGTGTATCGCTCGAGGAAGGCCTTATCGACCTGCCAGACGTCGCGCAGGTCGACCGCGAAGGCCCGGGCGAGGTCGGCGACATGCCCGAAGGTGAGCACGTCCTTGGCATAGGCGGCGCCGACGGCGGACAGCACATTGGCCGCCTGCGGCTCCGAAAGGGCGCGGATCTCCGCGATCTTGTCGCCATAGGGAAGATCCGGGAAGGTGGCGCCGACCAGGATGCCGGCACGCGCCT
The DNA here is from genome assembly GCA_035511275.1 of Novosphingobium sp. Lineage (GTDB taxonomy): Bacteria > Pseudomonadota > Alphaproteobacteria > Sphingomonadales > Sphingomonadaceae > Novosphingobium. The sequence continues at coordinate 3,869 of DATKFS010000223.1, read as the reverse complement.
TCAGCGTTTCGGCCTTGATCTGGGGAAGCGTGCCCGACATGGCGGCGACGAGAATGGCGGTGTGGGCCTGGACGGCATCGGCCGCGAGCGCCCGGGCGACGGCGGTGCGCCACTTCGCCTCGCGCAGGTCGCTGGTACGGCCTGCGATCGATTTGACCGTGACAGTCGGCTTGTGCGCGGCGGAGCCGCCGCTCGTCGAAGGGAGCGGGGTCTGCGGAGCCGGGGCGCGCGGTTCGGCGCGGGTGGGAGCTTCAGTGCGATCGCCCGGGTTCGCATCAGATCCGCCTTCGGTGTCGTCGAGGACGTCATCCTCGTCGTCATCGCGCTCGTCATCCTGCGCATCGTCAGTGGAGGGCGGAGCTGCAGCCCGTTCCGCCTTCTCGGCACGCTCCTGCTCCTCGAAGCGGATCGCCTCGGCGGTCTGGGTCTTCAGTTCGAAGCAACCGGGATTGGTGCAGTGTCCGTCGTCGACGTGGGTCTCGAACAGGGTTCGCTGGGAGGCCGAGTTGAACGGACAGGTGGTGCACTCGGTCTTGTCGAAGCAGGCAGCGGCGAGGTTCTGCGTCACCCGCATCAGCAATTCGCGAGTCTTGCCGACGTCCAGCCCGGCGGCGAGAATGGTCTCGAGGGCCTTGTCCTGCTTGTCGCCGGGTACGGCCGCCAGCAGCTCGGCATGGCCGACCTTGATCCGGCGTTCGTCGAGCGCGAGCTTCACGGCATCGGAAAGCTCGGCGAGCGCCAGGCGCCGATCGAGCTTCGCCCGGGACCAGCCAAGCCGTCGGGCGGCCTCGGCGCGATCGTTCTGGCAGGCCGCGAGATAGCGGACGGCGGCGTCAGCCTGCTCGGTTTCCGACGGATCGTCGCGGTCGTCATTCTCGGCGATCGCGGCGTCCAGCGCCTCCTGGTCCGTCATCTCGCGGATGATGACAGGCACTTCGCCATCGGGGCCGTAGGCTTCCAGACCGGCGCGGTAGCGGCGCTCGCCGGCGACGATCGCATAGACCTCGCCCTTGGGACGCAGGAGGATGGGCTGCAGGATTCCGCGCAGGCGGATCGAGGCGACAAGCTCGTCATGCTTCTTGCGGTCGAAATAGCGGCGCGGATTGTCGCCCTTGGTGATGAGGGAGAGCGGCAGCGTGGCGCGGATCGGTTCGGCAGGGGTCAAGGCTGGTCTCCTCGGGGATTGGGGAAGGCAGGGTCCATCGAGCCCGCGCGCTCTCGGTCGGCGAGCCTGAAGCTCGCCCTCCCCCTCCCCTCTCGCTGCCCGGAGGGCCGGCGAGCCGATGCGCTGATTTTCATGGGGAATGGGGCTTGAGGGCTCGCTGGCGCTCAGTAGTCCTCGGCGAGCATGACGGTGAGGACGCGCCGCGTGATCGAGGCGTCCGCCGGGTCGTCGGAGCCGAACTCGAGCGCCATGTCATAATAATCGATCTTGAAGAGGACCCTCTGCCCCTGCAGGTCGAAGGCGCCGAAATCGCGCTCGGGCCCGTCGCCGGGCTTGAACGCATAGCGGCGGACCGCCGCGAGCAGTTCGGCCTGCGCGAGCACCTCGGCGATGCCTTCGCCCTCGCCGGACAGCCGGGCAAGGCAATTGCGGGTGACCATGATGCGGGCATGGGCATCGAGGCCCTGCCGGCAGCGATCGTTGAGACGGGCGATCCGTTCGGTGGCGGGAATTGTCATGCGGCCTCCAGCAAGCCGGCGTTGAAGGTGTCGAGCCACTCCGCCATTGCCGGTCGTTCGGGGAGCGGGACATGCGCGGCGACGTCCTGAAAGCGGATGAGGTCGGCGGGCGCATCGCGGATGATCGCGTCGATGTCGGCTGCGGGGAGCAGCTCCTCGGCGCGGATGAAGTCGGTCATTCGGCCGGGTCTGGTCGAGGTAGACCGGCGCCACAGGCCTTCGACGGTACGCAGGCGCGGGGCCGCGCGGGCTTCGACCAGGACGATGAGCCGAAGGCACCAGGCCGGTAGCGCCCGAACCTCGTCCGGCTTCATGGCGCCGCAGATGAAGCAGCTCGACTTGGGCGGCACGGGAAGGCCGGCAGCCTCGATGCGGGCGATGCAGGCGGCGCGGTCCCATTTCCATTCGCGAAGCGGGTATCGGCACTCGAAGAGATCATGCTCGATCGCGGAAGCATGGGCATGGCGCCGAGTATCCGCCGGCGAGGCATCATAGCCGATCAGGCGGATGACCTTCTGGCCGCGCGCCCAGGCCGCTTTCGCCGGCGCCCACTGTTTCAGGAACGCATCCTGGGGCGCCACCTTCCACTTAAGGGAGCACGAATGACGCCCCAGAGAAATGCTCGGCAGCGTCGCATTGGTGAGGACGTTGGCTAGCAGGTCGTAATAGGGCGGCCAGTGCTTGAACCGGCGCGGCGTGTAGCGAACGGTCTCGTAGCGGATGCCGCGCGCGGCCATCCAGGCGGCGATCATCTTCTGATAGGCGTAGGTCTCCGGCTTCTCGATGCCCGGGTCGCCGGTCAGGACGAGATCGGGCGGGGTTCCGCGGCTTTCGAGCTCGACGAGCAGCGCGGTGCTGTCGACGCCGATCCCGTAGGCGAGCACCACGGGGGCAGGTTCGGCGACGCGGATATAGTCGATGTCGCGAATATGCGCGGCGGGCGCGGAAGGATCGGTCGCCGGCATGGAGGTGCTCCGTTCTCGCGCAGTCCATCTGCGCGCCGAACGTCCCCCCGCCTCTCCTCCTCGGCCCTGGGTGGTGAAAGCGCATCGTCACTCGGCGTCCTGAAGGCTGGACTCCCGATCGTATAGATCGAGATGGACGCCGATCGCGGCCGCCGCGTCGGTCGTGAGGTCCCGGTGGTCATCGCCGTCGAGGGCGGTGGCCATCTCGATCACCGGATGAACCGATACGACCTGGCCTGACGGAAGCCGGAAGAGGTTGGTCGATCCGTCGATTTGTTCGGTCCCGTCGGGGACGTCGAAGCGGCCATGGATTTCGAACTCGACATGCATCAGACTGCTCCTCTGCTGAAGACGATATTGCGGCCCCACCGGCGGACGCGACGCCGCCGAAAGAGCAACGGCACGCGGATGCCGACCTCGAAAGGCGGCCCCCCTTGGAGATGAATTGGATGAGCGACATCGCCGATCGAATTGCGGAGCTTGTGGCGGACCAGCTTGGTGCCGATCGCGACAAGGTTACACCCGACGCCCATTTTATCGATGACCTCGGTGCCGACAGCCTCGACGTCGTCGAGCTCGTCATGGCTATCGAGGAAGAGTTCAATATCTCGATATCGGATGCCGATGCCGAGAAAATCCAGACCGTCGGCGACGCAATCACCTACGTCGAAAGCCCCAAAGCCTGACGCTGGAATCGAGCCTGCGGGAGGATTTTGGGATAGGGAAGCCTGGGCAGCGTCCGGCCGTTTCGGCGGGCGCTGCGGGTCAGCTCGAAACAATAGGTGAAAAGCCCGGCGGTGCGATGGCGGGTCAGGAGGCCTTCAGCCTGAAGACGGCGGAGCCAGGTTTCCGGCTGCTCCCGAAGTCCCGGGCCTGGCAGGCCGAGGCCGACGATCTGTGCGATCGCGCCATCCATGCCCCGTTCGCCGAGCCGGATTTTGGAGAGCGTCCGATCGGAGATGGTGCCGTCCTTCCGGGCGGACTTGAGCGCTCGGCGCACCTGCCCGGCGATCTCGCCCTCGCCCGACACGACCGATTCCAGGCCGGACGCGACGGAGAACAGGTGCTCGGCCACGCGACGACCGGAGTGCACGGTGTACGCGCCCTCGAGCTCGGCCGCCGGGACACCCGTGGCGGACTCGACCGCTTCGAGCACGGCCTCGACGCCGATCGCACCCGCGGCGGTCACCGGCTCGTCCATCTCCACGTACGCCTCGAACC
>DATKFS010000222.1:0-6346 GCA_035511275.1 Novosphingobium sp. | reverse complement strand
GGCGACGAGCGACCAGATCGCCGTCGCCAGCACCATCGCCGCGAGCCCGCCCCATGGTCCGGCGGGCAGGAAGAACTCCGCGATCTCGCGCCCGGTCGCATAGCCGCCGCCGATGACCACCGCCTTGAACGCGAGGCCGGGCAGCAGCAGGCGGCGGAAGCGGTCGGCGGCGAGGCTCATTTTATACGCAGGCGTCGAGGAGTTGCTCGAACGCGCGGCCGCCCCGGATCGGATCGGCGGCGGGCAGGCCGAGGCGCTGCGCGGTCTCGGCGATGACGGCGTCGGCCGCCGCGTCGGACAACCCGGCGGTGTTGAGGCTGATCCCGGCGCAGCGGATCGCGGGGTTGGTCAGCTTGCCGGCCATCACCGTCTGCTCGATCACCGCTTCGATCGAGGGCACCGGATAGTGCGCATGGCCCAGGATCGCGGAGCGGCCGGGTTGGTGGCAGACGACGAAGAGGTCGGGCTGGCTGCCATGCAGCAGCGCCAGCGACACCGGCGCGTAGGCGGGGTGGAACAGCGAGCCCTGGCCCTCGATCACGTCGAGATGATCGGGCGCCGCGTCGGGGCTGAGCAGTTCGGCGGCGCCCGCGGCGAAGTCCGCGACGACCGCGTCGATGGCGATGCCCGAGCCGGCGATCATGATCCCGGTCTGCCCGCTGGCCCGGAACGTCGCGTCGATACCGCGGGCGACAAGGCCGCGCGCGATGGCGAGCGCTGTGTACTTCTTGCCGAGCGCGCAGTCCGTGCCGACCGTCAGCAGCCGCCGTCCGCCGCGCCTGATGCCGCTGGCGATGGGGAGGCTCGGCGGCGGTATGCGCAAGTCGATCAGGCTGCGGCCGAGGCGCGCGGCGGTGTCCCGCAACACCGGGATATCGGCAAGGCGCGCGTGCATCCCGGCCACGATGTCGAGCCCGGCTTCCAGTGCTGCGACCAGATCGGGCAGCCACGAAGGCGGGATCACGCCGCCCTGGTTGGCGACACCGATGACCAGCGCCCGCGCGCCGCGTGCAGCGGCGTCGGCGGGTGTGAGGCGCGGCAGGCCGGTCGAAACGGTCGCGGCGGGGAGGGCATGTTCGCCGATGCAACGCTCGCTCGCCCAGTCCCGCAGGCCGAACGCGGTCTTGGCGAAGCCCGCCTCGGTCGTATCGCCGAGGAACAGCAGGTACGGCGCGGGCAGCGCATGGCCACCTGCGCGCGCCGCGACCGTGGTATCGACTTCAACCGCGATGCCCATGGCTCAGAATCCCGCTCCGAGCGTGACGCCGAACGTGCGTGGCCGGATCAGGCCGACCCCCGCTGCTCCGTTGGGCAAGCCGCCGCTGTAGTCGGCGCTGGTGACGCCGCGCACGTCGGCGAGGTTCTTGGCATAGACCTCGACCGAGAAGCGACCGAACTCGACGCCCGCGCGAAGGTCGATGACCTCGTAGCTGGGCAGCGTGATCTGCCGCCCGAAGGTGGCGAGATAGGCTGGATTGTAATTGCCGCTCTGCTTGCCGAGAAGCCGGATCGAGCCGCCGACGAAGGCGGTGGCGTCGTTGCCCACCGACCACTCATAGTCGCCGTTGAGCGCGACCGACCACTTGGGCACGAAGGGCAGCGCGTCGCCCTTGCGCCCGCCCACTGCGAGCGGATCGGTGTCATCCGAAAGGTGCGCGTCGGTATAGGCGCCGTTGAGCGAGACGGTGAGCCCGGCATCGGGGCGCATCGTCGCGGTGAACTCCACGCCGTCGCTCTTGGCCGAACCGCCATTGGTGTTGACGCCATAGTCGTTGACGACCGCGTAGAGCTGCACGTCCTTCCAGTCGATGTGGAAGGCGGCGACGTCGATCGCGAAGCTGCGGTCGGCGGTCTCGGCCTTCACGCCGATCTCGTAGCTGATGAGCGAATCCGAATCGTAGGTCGCAGGCGTTCCGGCAGGCGCGCCGGGCGGCAGCAGGTTGGGGCCGCCGGGGCGGAAGCCCTTGGCCGCGCGGGCATAGATCGCGGTATGCTCGCCGATCTTGAACTTGGGCGCGACCGACCAGGTGAACACGTCCTCGGACGATTTCGCGCTCAATGCCTCGGGCGCCAGCAGGCCGGTGCCGCCCTGCGACGCGCTTTGCGAGTTGTGGCTGTAGCGGCCGCCGAAGGTCAGGTCGAACTGCTCGCCGAAGTGCAGGGTGCCGTTGGCGAAGCCGGCGAATTCCTCGTACTTGGAACGCAGGAAGATATCGGCGAGCAGCGGGAAGCCGGCCATCGGCGTCGTCGTGCCGGCGTCATACGCTTCCAGCACCTGCAGGATCGCGCCCTTCTCGTGCGTGTAGTAGCCGCCGACCATCCAGTCGAACATGCTCTCGCCGCTGGAGGACAGGCGCAGCTCCTGCGTCACGCGCTCGACGTTGGTGTCCTGCGGCAGGCCGATGTCGCCGAACGCGGTGCCGGTCTCGGGATCGTAGAGGCCCAGCAGCGAGCCGTAGAGCACGGTGTTGTCGTCGCGCAGGTGCTGCTTGAGCGTGCTGTAGCTGGTCGACGACAGCAGTTGCACAAAGCCGAGGTCGGCGCTGATCGTGCCGTTGTAGAGGCGATAGGCGATGTTGGTGTATTCGGGCACGAACTGCGACTGGCTGAGCGTGCCGTAGAGCGGCTTCAGCGTCTCCGGGTCCGCCTCGACCAGCGTCGACGCGTCGGTGTTGAGGTTCTGCAGCACGGCGGTCAGGCGGATCGAGAACGCCTCGCTCGGCTTGAACTGCGCGGAGATGCGTCCGCCGTAGCTCTTGCTGTCGTTGATGTTCTTCTGGACGTCCGAACCGCCGGTGCCGATCGAATCGATGAACCCGCCGTAGCTGCGATAGAAGCCCGAGGCGCGGACCGCGAGGCTGTCCGAAAGCGGCACGTTGACGAGGGCGGAGCCCATGTAGGACGCCTTGCCGCCCTTCGCCGTCTCGGCGCTGCCACGGGCGCGCATCTCGAACCCGTCGGTGCTGGGCTCGTTGGTGACAAACTTGATGACGCCGCCCAGCGAACTGGCGCCGTAGAGCGTGCCCTGCGGCCCGCGCAGCACTTCGAGGCGGGCGACGTCGAAAGTGTCCAGCTCGCCCGAGAGGATGCCCGAGTTGACGAGGCCGCTGGACGATCCGAACGGCGTCTCGTCGATATAGGTTGCGACGGTGGCGGAGACGCCGCCGGTGTTGATGCCGCGCAGGACCACGCGCGCTTCGCCGGGGTTGCTCTGCGAGACCTGCAGGCCGGGGATCAGCTTCAGGTAGTCCTGGAAGGTGATAGCCTGGTTGCGCTCCAGCGCGTCGCCGCTGACGACCGAGACGGACTGGGGCACGTCGAGCAGCGCCTGCTCGCGTTTCTGCGCGGTGACCACGATCTCCTCGGCGGCGCGTGTTCCCTCGGGAGCATCGTCGTCCGCGCGGGCGGTGGTGGCGACAAGCAGCGCGGCCATGCTGGCCGAGATCGACAAGGCGAGCCGGAATGTCCTCATTGGTGTGTCCCCCCTATGGAACCGGTGTGATCCTGACCACCCGGACGGCGTTGGATCGATCTTGATATGAAAATTATTGTCTCAATCAGAAAAATGTCAATTGGTTTCGCGCGAAGCCTGTCCGATCGTGCCGGCGTACCCGTCGATCACTCGCAGCAGCAGCGCGGCAGCTCCGGCGATGGCGGCGAGCAGGAGGAAGTAGGCGGAGTGCGCCATGCTGCTCCACAAGGTGCCGACGAGCCCGGCGAACAGGCTCCCCGCGAACGTCGCCAGATACCATGCGGCGACGGTCGTCGCGCCGAGGCCCTCGGGCGCGAGGCGGGCGAAGAGGCCGAGGCCGGTGGGCAGGATGAACAGCTCGCCAAAGGTCAGGATCGCGAAGAACAGCGCGAGCCATAGCCAGTGCGCCGGGCTGCCCGCCGCTTCCAGCGCCGCCAGCAGCAGGTAGGCACCGCCGACCACCAGCGCGCCGAGCGCCATCTTGCGCGCGGGCCGCTCGATGCGTCCCGCCTCGGCGCGCCGTCGCCACCAGGCGAGTAGCGGCGGCGTCATCAGCATGACCAGCAGCGGGTTGAGCGACTGGAACCACGTCATCGGGATCATCGCGGTCCCGGCGCGGCGATCGACCCCTGCGTCGGCCCAAAGCGCGACGGTATTGCCCACCTGCTCGTAAGCGCCGCGGAACACGGTCACCGCCAGCGCCACCGCGACGAGCAGCAGCAGGGTGTTGCGCGGGAAGCGGGCGCGCGGGGCGGCCTGGCGCTCCACCGCCGGATGCCGAGCCTGCTCGGGCAGGTAACGCTGGCCCCACAGGTAGATGCAAAGCCCCGCGACCATGCCGATGCCCGCCGCGCCGAAGCCCCAGTGCCAGCCATAAAGCTCGCCCAGCGTCCCGCAGATCAGCGGCGCCAGGAAACCGCCGATGTTCACGCCCACGTAGTAGACGTTGTAGGCCCAGCCGACGCGCGGGTCGCCCGGTTCGTAGAGGTCGTCGATCTGGCTCGGCAGGCTCGGCAGGAACAGGCCGTTGCCGATGGCGATGGTGGCGAGCGCTACGTAGAACAGCGGCTCGAAGATCATCATGAAGTGGCCTGTCGCCATGATCGACCCGCCGATGACGATCGCCCGCCGCTTGCCGAGGAACCGGTCGGCGATCACTCCGCCCAGGATCGGCGTGAAATAGGCGCAGGCGGTATACGTCCCGTAGACCAGCGAGGCGTGGCCCTGTTCGAGCATCAGCTGCCGGGTCATGTAGTAGACCAGCAGCGCCCGCATCCCGTAGTACGAGAACTGCTCCCACATGTTGGTGAGGAACAGGACCGTCAGGCCCCTGGGCTGTCCGAACCAGGTCCCCGCGCTCGTCGTCATGCCGCGCCCGATCCCCAGACTTCGGGGCCGGAAAACAGCGTGCCCTCGGCGTAGACCACGGACGGCGCGCGATCCTTCGCGAGGAACGTGGGGCCATCGAGGTCGACGAGGTCGGCCACCTGCCCCAGCACGAAGCCCGGCGCGGTGGCGAGGCTGGTGCCCACCATCGTGCCCACCATCACGCCCAGCCCCAGTTCGCGCGCGGCGGCGGCCATCAGCAGCCCCTCGGTCAGCCCGCCGCACTTGTCGAGCTTGATATTGACGACATCGAACCGGCCCTTGGCCCCCGCGACGTCTGCCAGCGAGACGAGGCTCTCGTCCCCGGCGATCGGCACCGGCGAGCGGAAGCCTTCCAGCTCCGCCTCAGCCCCGCGCGGCAGCGGCTGTTCGAGCAGCGCAACCCCGTGTTCGGCCAGCGCCGCCGTCAGCGCCTCCAGATCGCCGCGCGCGAAGCCCTGGTTGCCGTCCACACCGAGCCACACGTCCGGCCGCGCCGCGCGGATCGCGGCGACGCGGGCGATGTCGAGGCCCGGTTCGCCGGTCAGCTTGACCTTGATCGAGCGCGCTCCGGCATAGCTCACGGCCTTCGCCGCCATCGCCTCGGGGGTGTCCGCGCCGACGGTGAAGGTGGTGACGATCGGCCGGGGTTCGGGCACGCCGGCCAGCGCCCAGACCGGCATTCCGGCGCGCGCCGCCTCCCGTTCCCATAGGGCGGCGTCCACCGCGTTGCGCGCGCCGCCGGGCGGCAGGATGCCGCGCAGTTCCTCGCGGCTCACGCCCGCCTCGATCACGGCGCGCGCCGCCTCGATGGCGGCGCGCATGTGGGCGAGATCGTCGCCGAGGTAATAGACGCCCGATGCCTCGCCGCGCCCCCGGTGCGCGCCGTCATCGAGCGTCGCCACCAGCACGTCGGCGGTCTCGAAGATGTAGCCGGAGATGCGGAACGGCTCGGCCAGTCGCAGCGTCTCGGTCTCGACGGTCAGGCGCATCAGTAGTTCACCGAGAACGCGAGCAGGTGGAAAGCCAGCGCTACATAGAGCACCACGATCGCGGCGAGCAGCACAGCCATGCTCCACAGCTTCGCGGCCCAGCGGCGGCCGTCGCGCCAGGTCAGCCAGGCGTTCCAGCCCGCGACGAGGACGGTGCCGAAGAAGGCGACCACGCCCAGACCCTTGAGCGACCACAGCATCCAGTCGTTACCGGCGCTCAGCATGTCGAGGTCGGTGAACATCGCGATGATGAGCCCGGCCCAGCCGCCGATCGCCACGAGCGTCAGCAATGCCATGAAACGCGTCGCGCGGTAGGCGGTGCGGGCGCGGCCCTCGACCTTGAGCGGCGCTGCGAAGCGCCAGCGGGCGAACGCGGTCACCAGCCCGACGAGGACAGCCATCAGTGCAGTGGCTTTGCCACTGCTGACGCCCCTGATCATCGAGAAAGGGACTTGCATGGCTCAGCCCTCCACCGGATCAGCGCCACGCCCATCGGACTTGGGCTTGGCTGGAACAG
>DATKFS010000221.1:0-14049 GCA_035511275.1 Novosphingobium sp. | reverse complement strand
CTACACCGGCGCCACCGCCACGGCGTCGGGCGACACCCGGTACGACGCCAACGTCGTCGCCACCCGGTTCGAATTCGACTTCTGAGCCTCAGTCCACCGCTTTCAGCGGCAGCATGAGCGAGGCGGTTGTGCCAACGCCCGGGCGGCTCTCGATGTCGAAGCGCCCGCGATGGCGCTCGACGATGTGCTTGACGATCGACAGGCCAAGCCCGGTGCCGCCCGCCGCCCGGCTGCGGCTGGTGTCGGCGCGGTAGAACCGCTCGGTCACGCGCGGCAGGTGCTCGGGCTTGATGCCCTCGCCCTCGTCGCGCACGGTGGCGAGGACCCAGCCCGTGCTCGCCGCCTCGACCGAGACTTCGACCGGGCCGTCCGGGCGCGCGTACTTGCGCGAGTTGTCGATGAGGTTGCGCAGCACCTGCGACATCTGGCCCCGGTCGCCCGCGATCACCGCCTCGGCGCAGTTGGCGCGCACGGTGACCGGCGCCCCGCCCCGGAACTCGCCCGCGACCTCGTGCGCCAGCGCCACCATGTCGATGCTCTCGGACGGCGCCTCGTGCTTCACCGCCTCGATCCGCGAGAGCGACATGAGGTCCGAGATCAGCGCCTGCATCCGCTGCGCCTCATGGCGGATGGTGCCCAGGAACCGCGTGCGGAGCGCCTCGTCCCCGCCCGCCTTGGGGTTCATCAGCGTCTCGCAGTACCCGATCACATTGGCGAGCGGGGTGCGCAGCTCGTGGCTGGCATTGGCGACGAAGTCCGCGTGCGACTTGGCGACGCTGACCCGCTCCGACAGGTCGTAGAGGCTGACGATCCGCTCGTTCGGCCCGGCGACCTTGCAGTCCACCTCCCACATCGATCCGCCGGTGGACAGGCCCTTGACCCGCGCCGAACCGCCATTGTCGCTGAGGATCGCGGCGACCGCGCGCGGGTCGCGGATGGCGATGCGCACGTCCTGCCCGACGATATGCGCGCCGAGCAGGGCCTTGGCCGCCGTGTTGGCGAACCGCACCTGCCCGCGCGACACCATCATCGCCGGGGTCTGGAGATGTTCGAGGAGGTGGACGCCCTCGATGCTCATGCCTGGTCAGCTCCCATTGCTGCCGCCTCATGCCCCGGATGGGCGGCGTTATCCAGCGCGCGTGACATGGTTTCACTACAGTCTTGTTGCAACATTCGTATTCAGGCGCCGATAAAATGACATTTCCGTGGCTGTCCGACAGGCGACGGCTTTGGAAAACGTGCTTGCCCTGCCCATGCGACCTAGCTTCCGGCGGAAGCCCTTGCTATGCTGCACCTGCGTGGCCATGCGTCGATGAACGGGCGTAGGCTTCGCGGCCCCGGATGGACGATCATCCAGGGGTCACCATAATAAATGGTACATCTACGGCAGCGAGGAGGAGCGCGGCCGTTCGGTGGAAAGGTATCCGTGACGCAATTCACTTCCGATCGCCTGCTCCTCTTCGGCGCCACAGGCGATCTCTCCCGCAGAATGCTGATCCCCTCGCTTTGCGCGCTCGACGCGGAAGGCCTGCTGGATCCCCGCATTCAGATCATCGGCACCGCCCGGTCCGACCTCGACGACCAGGGCTTTCGCAACTTCGCGCGCGAGGCGCTGGAGCAGTTCCTGCCCGCCAACCGGCGCGGCAGCATGGCCCAGTTCCTCAACCGCCTGACCTACCAGCCGCTCGACGCCAACGACATCGACAGCTTCCAGGCCCTCGCCGGCAAGGTGGGCGACCCGCAGGAAGGCCTGTCGATCTTCCTGTCGACCGCGCCCAGCCTGTTCGAGGCGACCATCCACGGCCTCGAAAAGAGCGGGCTGGCGGGCGCAAACGTGCGCATCGGCCTCGAAAAGCCGCTGGGGATCGACCTTGCCTCGAGCAAGGTCATCAACGACGCCGTCGCCCATGCCTTCCCCGAGGACCGGATCTACCGGATCGACCATTACCTCGGCAAGGAAACGGTCCAGAACCTGCTGGCGCTGCGCTTCGCCAACCTGATGTTCGAGCCGCTGTGGAACGCCGCCCACATCGACCACGTCCAGATCACCGTGGCCGAGACCGTCGGCCTCGAATCGCGCGTCGCCTACTACGACGACTCCGGCGCGCTGCGGGACATGGTGCAGAACCACATGCTCCAGCTCCTCGCCCTCGTGGCAATGGAGCCGCCGGTCTCCTACGACGCCACCAACGTGCGCGACGAGAAGGTCAAGGTCCTCAGGTCCCTGCGCAAGGTCCTGCCCGCCCAGACGGTGACGGGCCAGTACCGCGCCGGCGCCATCGGTGGCCAGGCCGTGCCCGGCTACGACGAGGAACTCGGCAAGGATTCGCACACCGAGACGTTCGTCGCGATCAAGGCGCATATCGACAACTGGCGCTGGCAGGGCGTGCCCTTCTACTTGCGCACCGGCAAGCGCCTGCCCAGGCGCACGACCGAGATCGTCGTCCAGTTCCGCGACGTGCCGCACTCGATCTTCCACGGCCGGGGCGCGAAGACGGTGCCCAACCGGCTCGTCATCGGCATCCAGCCGGAAGAGAACATCACGCTCTCGCTGATGGCGAAGGTCCCGGGGCTCGACCGCAACGGCTTCGGCCTGCGCTCGGTGCCGCTCGCCATCACCATGCCCGACGCTTTCGCCGGCCCGCAGCGCCGCATCGCCTACGAACGCCTGCTGCTCGACCTCATCGAAGGCGACCAGACGCTGTTCGTCCGCCGCGACGAAGTGGAGGCCCAGTGGGACTGGATCGACGCGATCCGTGCCGGCTGGGAGGAACAGGGGCAGGAGCCGAAGACTTACACTTCCGGAAGCTGGGGACCATCCGCCGCCATCGCGCTCGCCGAGCGTGACGGCGTCACTTGGCACGAATGAAGCCCCCGCGGGCTTTCGCCTAGGTACGACCGTCAGGGTTCATCGCCGCGCAGGCAAGGGTGCGGCGGCGAGCACCGGGCGGGCCGCGAGAAAAGACCAGGAGTCATTACCATGAGCAACCTCAACCCCGTGGTCGAGCGCGTGACGCAGCGCGTCATCGAGCGCTCCCGCCCGAGCCGCCAGCGCTACCTCGACCTCGTCGCCTTCGAGGCCGACCGCCATTCCGACCGCAGCTTCCTGTCCTGTTCCAACCTCGCGCACGGCTTCGCCGCCTCGGGCGAGGACAAGGCGACGATCGCGGCGGGCAAGTCGATCAACCTGGGCATCGTCACCGCCTACAACGACATGCTTTCGGCCCACCAGCCTTATGGCCGCTACCCCGACCAGATGAAGCTCTACGCCCGTGAAGTCGGCGCGACGGCTCAGGTCGCGGGCGGCGTGCCCGCCATGTGCGACGGCGTGACGCAAGGCTTCGACGGCATGGAGCTGTCGCTGTTCAGCCGCGACGCCATCGCCCTTTCCACCGCCGTCGCGCTCAGCCACGCGATGTTCGACGGCATGGCGCTGCTCGGCATCTGCGACAAGATCGTCCCCGGCCTCGTCATGGGCGCGCTGCGCTTCGGGCACTTGCCCGCCGTGTTCGTGCCCTCGGGCCCGATGCCCAGCGGCATCTCGAACAAGCAGAAGCAGCAGGTCCGCCAGCTCTACGCCGAGGGCAAGGCCGGCCGCGAGGAACTGCTGGCGAGCGAGAGCGCGAGCTACCACGCGCCCGGCACCTGCACGTTCTACGGCACCGCCAACTCCAACCAGATGATGATGGAGATGATGGGGCTGCACGTCCCCGGCTCCGCCTTCGTGCCGCCCAACACCCCGCTGCGGCAGGCGCTCACCCGCTCGGCCACGCACCGCCTCGCCGCGATCACCCGCAAGGGCGAGGACTATCGCCCGATGGCCGAGGTCGTCGACGAGAAGGCCATCGTCAACGCCATCGCCGGGCTGCTGGCGACCGGCGGCTCGACCAACCACGCGATCCACCTGCCCGCCATGGCGCGCGCGGCGGGCATCCTGATCGACTGGGAGGACTTCGACGACCTCTCTTCCGTGGTCCCGCTCATCACCCGCGTCTATCCCAACGGCTCGGGCGACGTGAACCACTTCCACGAAGCGGGCGGCATGGGCTGGGTGGTGCGCGAACTGCTCGGCGCGGGGCTCGCCCACGCGGATATCCTGACCGTGGCCGAGGGCGGCATGGCGGCCTACGCCGACGCCCCGGTGCTCGTCGACGACACCCTCGCCTGGACCCCGACCCCGGCGCAGAGCGGCGACGACGCGATGCTGCGCACCGTGGCCGAGCCCTTCCTGCCCGACGGCGGCATGCGCCTCGTGGAAGGCAACCTCGGGCGCGGCACCTTCAAGACCAGCGCGGTGGACGAGGCGCGCTGGACCATCGAGGCGCCGTGCCGCGTGTTCGACACGCAGGAAGGCGTCTCCCGGGCCTTCAAGGCGGGCGAGCTTGACCGCGATGTCGTCGTCGTCGTGCGCTTCCAGGGGCCGCGCGCCAACGGGATGCCCGAGCTCCACAAGCTGACCCCGCCGCTCGGCGTGTTGCAGGACAAGGGTTTCAAGGTCGCGCTGGTCACCGACGGACGCATGTCGGGCGCCTCGGGCAAGGTCCCGGCGGCGATCCACGTCACCCCCGAAGCGCTCGGCGGCGGCCCGCTGGCCTACCTGCAGGACGGCGATGTGGTCCGCCTCTCGGCCGTGGACGGCAGCCTCTCGACCACCGCCGACCTGTCGGCCCGCGAGCCCGCGCCGACACCGCCGCCCGCGATGGGCATGGGCCGCGAACTCTTCGCGATGTTCCGCATGAACGCGAGCGGCGCCGAGCACGGCGGCTCCTCGATGCTGGAGCTGGCGGGGCTGTGAGCGCAACCGAACTCGTCACCGTAGACATCGGCGGCACCCACGCCCGCTTCGCGCTCGCCTCGATCGCCGATGACGGCGCGATCGCGCTGGGCGAGCCGGCGACGCTCCACACCAAGGACCACGGCAGCTTCCAGCTCGCGTGGCAGGCCTACCGCGAGATGTGCGGCGGCACCTTGCCCGATGCCGTGGCGATGTCGGTCGCCGGGCCCGTCGGCGGCGAGGTCATCAAGTTCACCAACAATCCCTGGATCCTGCGCCCGGCGAAGATCGAGGAGATGCTGGGCCCCAGCCGCCAGACCATCGTCAACGACTTCGCCGCCGTCGCCCACGCTGTCGCCCGCGCCGATGCCGACCAGTTCCTGCACCTCGCCGGACCGCAGGACGTGCCGCTGCCCGCGAAGGGCGTGGTCACCGTGCTCGGCCCTGGCACCGGGCTCGGCGTCGCCTACCTGCTGCGCGACGGCACGACCTACCACGTGCAGGCGACCGAGGGTGGCCACACCGACTATGCGCCGCTCGACCAGATCGAGGACGCCATCCTCGCCCGCCTGCGCCGCCGCCACACCCGCGTCTCGGTGGAGCGCGTGGTCTCCGGCCCCGGCATCGTCGACATCTACGCGACGCTGGCGGCGATGGAGCACAAGGCCATCCACGAACTCACCGACGTCGAGATCTGGACCGCCGCGGCCGAGGGCCGGGACAGCCTTGCCGTCGCCGCCGTCGACCGCTTCTGCCTCGCGCTCGGCGCGGCGGCGGGCGACTGCGCGCTGGCGCAGGGGGCCAGCGCGGTCGTCATCGCGGGCGGGCTCGGCTACCGAATCCGCGAAACCATCAAGGCCTCGGGCTTTGCCGAGCGCTTCACCGCCAAGGGCCGCTTCGCCGGCATGATGGCGAAACTGCCCGTCAAACTCATAACACATCCGCAGCCCGGCCTGTTCGGCGCGGCGGCCGCATTTGCAAGGGAGCACCTGAATTGACCACCATCTCTGAAGCCGTCGAAAACGTCATGCGTCTCGCACCCGTGATCCCGGTGCTGGTGATCGAGGATATCGAGCATGCCCTGCCCATCGCCGAAGCGCTGGTGGCGGGCGGGCTGCCCGCGCTCGAGGTGACGCTGCGCACCGAATGCGCGATCGAGGCGATCAAGGTGATGAAGCAGGTCCCCGGCGCCATGGTCGGCGCCGGCACCGTGCTGACGCCGGACGACCTCAAGCGCTCGATCGACGCGGGCGCCGAGTTCATCGTCTCGCCCGGCCTCACGCCCACACTCGGCCAGGCCGCGCTCGATGCCGGCATCCCCTTCCTGCCCGGCACCGCCAATGCCAGCGACGTCATGCTCGCGCTGGAGATGGGCTTCGACCGTCTGAAGTTCTTCCCCGCCATGGCCGCCGGCGGTCCGCCCGCGCTGAAGGCGATCTCGGCGCCGCTGCTCGCCGCGCGCTTCTGCCCGACCGGCGGAGTCACGCCGGAGAACGCGGCCGAATGGCTGGCGCTCGACGCGGTGCTGTGCGTCGGCGGCAGCTGGATGGTGCCCAAGGGCAAGCCGGACGTCGCCAAGATCGAGGCCGCCGCGCGCCTCGCCGCCGGGCTCGCACGCTGATGGCCGGGGGGGCACAGGTGGCGCTCGGCACCGTCGACGCACTCGACGCGCGGCTGCGCGAGCTGCACAAGCTCACGGCGATGACGCCGCTGTTCAACCCGGTTTTCCAGCTCGGCCTGGAACTGTCGCGGGCGCTGGAGAACGGCGAGATGAGCCTCGATCATATCGAGGCGCTCGTCGCCGAGATGGACTGCGAGGGCCTGCGCGCCCGCGCCGCCCGGCTCGACCGCATCCTCGAAACGGTCCCGGTCGCCGAAAACGACGCCCTGATCGACGCGGCGGCGACCGCCACCGCCGAGGACGACGACTTCAGCGCCTTCGCGGTACGCTGGCAGCGCCCCGCCGCGCACGTCGTCTTCACCGCGCACCCGACGTTCCTGCTCACCGCCGACCAGACCGAGGCCGTCACCTCGTCCGCCTCGCGCGGGGACTTCAGCGAGGCCTCGGTCTGCGTCGCCTCTCCGGCGCGCGACACCATCACGCTCGATTACGAGCACGACGCCGCGATGGCCGCCATCACGCGCGGCCAGCAGGCGCGCGACCGCATCGTCGGTCGCCTGCTCGACCTTGCCGCCGCCCGCTGGCCCAAGCGCTGGAAGGGCCTCAACCCCATGCCCGTGCGCTTCGCCCACTGGGTCGGCTACGACATGGACGGGCGCACCGACATCTCGTGGTCCACCTCGATCCGCTACCGTCTGGAGGAAAAGGCCCAGCGCCTCGCCGCCTACGCGCACAGCCTGGAGACGGTGGCGCCGGAAATCGCCGCGCTGATGAGCCGCGCCCACGCCCACACCGCCGAAGTCGCCAGCGCCTTCCGCCAGGACCTTACCGACCCCGAGGCGCTCTCCGCCGCCGCCAACGGCCTCACGGCCGAGCACCCCGACAAGCTGGTCAGCCTCGACGCCGTCATCACCCGGCTCGAGGAAGACGCCCGCCACGCCGACCAGGAGCAGGCCCGCGCGCTCCTCGTGGTTGCCGCCGCGATGCGCGCCGACGGCCTCGGCATGGGCTGGATCCACTTCCGCGTGAACGCCTCGCAGCTGCAGAACGCGATCCGCCGCCGCCTCGACCCCGAGGGCAAGCTCAGCCTCGCCAGCCAGGCGGCGCTGGTGCGGATGCGCGAGCTGCTTGCCGAAGTGAAGCCGCTGAGGTCCAACTTCGCGGCGCTGGCGATCGAGAATTCCACCGCCGTCCGCCAGTTCCTCGCGATGGCGCAGATCCTCGGCCACATCGATGCCGACGCGCCGATCCGCATGTTGGTCGCCGAGTGCGAGGAGCCGACCACGGTGCTCGCCGCGCTCTACTTCGCGCGCATGTTCGGGATCGACGACAAGGTCGATGTCTCGCCCCTGTTCGAGACCGAGACCGCGCTGGAGCACGGCGGCCGCTTCCTTGACGCCGTGCTGGCCGAGCCCGCCTACCGCGACTATGCCCGCAAGCGCGGCCGCGTGGCGATCCAGACCGGTTTCTCGGACGCCGGGCGCTTCGTCGGTCAGGTCCCCGCCGCCCTCGCGATCGAGCGCCTGCAGGGCCGCCTGGCCGAAGCCATGGCCGCCAACGGCCTTTCCGACGTCTCCGCGCTGGTGTTCAACACCGGCGGCGAATCGATGGGTCGCGGCTGCCACCCCTCCTCGATCGATGACCGCTTCGACTGGCAGATGTCCCCCTGGGCCCGCCGCCGGTTCCTGCGCGCCGCGATCCGGCTGGAGCCCGAAGTCAGCTTCCAGGGCGGTGACGGCTACCTCTGGTTCGGCTCGGACGAACTGGCGCTGGCAACGCTCACCCGCATGATGGAGCGCCCGCTCTGGGCCGCCGACGTCAACGCGCCGACCGACCCGTTCTACCGCCGCACCGACCTCAGCCTCGACTTCTACCGGGCGATCCGGGCGGTCCAGCACGACCACCTCGAATCATCCACCTACAGCCGTGCGATCACTGCCTTCGGGCTCGGCCTGCTGAACGACACCGGCAGCCGCAAGTCGCGCCGCCAGTCCGACCTCGCCTCGGACCGGACGATGAGCCTGCGCCAGATCCGCGCGATCCCGCACAACGCGATCCTGCAGCAGCTCGGCTATCCGGTGAACGTGATCGCGGGCATCGGCACGGCAGCGGACGGCAACCGCGAGGAGATCGCCGGGCTCCTGCGCGAATCGGCGCGCGGGCGGCAGATCGTGCGGCTGGCGCGCGCGGCCAATGCGCTCGCCTCGATCAAGACCGTCTCGGCCTATGGCGAGCTGTTCAACTCGGCCTACTGGGCCAGCCGTCCCTATCGCGGCGGCGAGGAGAACATCGCCGACGCCTGCCTGAAGCTGGCGGAATACCTCACCAAGGACGACCGCACCGGCGTCTACCGCCGCCTCGCCTCGCGCCTCAGGGTCGATGCGCTCAAGCTGCACCGCCTGCTCGACCTGATCCCGGACGAGGCGCCGCTCAAGGACCGCGAGCACACCCGTCGTTCGCTCGGCGTGCTGCAGGCGCTGCGCATCGCGCTGTTCCAGCACATGTTCCTGCGCGCGGTCATGGTCCCGGCCTTCAGCCGCGCCAACGACATCAGCCGCGACGACGTGCTGGAGATGTTCTTCACCCTGCGTGTCGAAGACGGCCTCGCCCAGTTGCGCCGCGCCTTCCCGGTCCACTTCCCCTCGATCAACGATTTCGCGGTGGACGAGCCGAGCGACTACCCGGACTCCAGCGCCACCGGCTACGCGGGGATTCACAAGGACTACATCGACCCGATCGCGCGGTCCTATGCCCTGTCCCTGCGGATCACCACGGCGCTGGCGAACGAGTTCGGCGCCCACGGGTGACACGGAAATCCTCCCTGTTGGCGAAGCCAATGGGGAGGGGGACCGCCGACGAAGGCGGTGGTGGAGGGGTGACGACCCCCTCCGTCAGCCCTGCGGGCTGCCACCTCCCCATTGCTCTGCAACAGGGAGGATCGCGCACCAACAGCCGTCATCCCCGGGGTTTATGCACCCGCCGCCCCACCTGCCCGGCAGGCGTCCAGTTCCGCGCGCAGCGTCTCCACCAGTCGCGCGGCCGGCATGGGGCGGGCGAGCGGGGCGCCCTGCCCGGCCCATTGCGCGCCGAAGCCGTGCTCGCCGCGCGCCTTGGCGGCGGCGTTGAGCGCCTTTCCGGCGTGGTAGGCGATAGGATAGTCCGGCGGACGACGGTCGCCGACTTGCGCCGACAGCGCCGTGAAGCGATTGGCGAGCGCCCGGGCCGGGCGGCCGGAGACGAGCGGCGTCAGGGTGGTGTGCCATGCGCCCGGCCCCGCCAGCGCCGCGCGGTAGGCCGCGTCGGCCGCGGATTCGGGGCAGGCGACGAAGGCCGTGCCGAGTTGTGCCGCCACGGCTCCAAGGTCGAGCGCGGCGGCGATTCCGGCGCCGTCCATGATGCCGCCCGCCGCGATCACCGGCAGCAGCGCCTCGCGCGCGAGCAGGCGGGTCAGCGCCAGGGTGCCCAGCGCGTCGTCGGGCGCGGCCGGGTCGAA
Source organism: Novosphingobium sp. (assembly GCA_035511275.1). GTDB lineage: Bacteria > Pseudomonadota > Alphaproteobacteria > Sphingomonadales > Sphingomonadaceae > Novosphingobium. Next base: position 4,161 of record DATKFS010000221.1, on the reverse strand, counting down.
CGTGCCGCGATGGCCGCCCGCCTCGATCCCTTGCGCCACGATGGCGTCGATCCCGGCCGCCGCGCAGAGGCGCGCTTCCTCGACGTTGGTGGCGGTGGCGATGAGGACGATGCCCCGTTCGCGCAGCGCGGCGATCGCCTCGGCCGGGGGCAGGCCGAAATGGAAGCTCACTACCGCAGGCGCCTGCTCGACCAGCAGGGCGAGCATTTCCGCGTCGTCGGCGAAGCTGCGATAGGGGGACTGCAGCGCCTCGGGCGGCTCCGCTCCGAACTCGACGAAGAGCGAGCGCAGCCAGTCGATCCAGCCGGTCTCGCGCTCCGGGTCGGCCACCGGCGCGCCGTGGACGAAGAGGTTGACGTTGAACGGCCGCCCGGTGCGCGCACGGACCTCGGCGATCATCTGGCGCGCGCCGCCGGCGTCGGTGGCGCCGACCGCGATTGATCCGAGAGCGCCCGCGTCCGACACCTCGGCCGCCAGTTCGGGCGTGCTGGTGCCGGCCATCGGCGCCTGGATCAGCGGCAGGTCGATGCCGAGCCGTTGGAGAAAAGTCATGCCAATCCTGTCCCGCCCGCCGCGAGCGCGGCGGCGTGCGCTGTTATTCCATCGTCCCGAGCAGGGCCTGGATGTCGCAGGTCGCGAAGCCCACGGTGCTATCCGAAATCCCGTAGGGGATGAGCAGTTGCTCGCCCACCTTGAGCGCACCGCAGGTGTAGACCACGTTCGGCACGTAGCCCGAGCGGTCGGCGTTCTCGGCCGTCAGCACCGGCTCGGGCGTGCGGGCGAGGACCTTGCTGGGGTCCTTGAGGTCGAGCAGCGCGCAGCCGAGCGCATACTTGCGCATGGCGCCGACGCCGTGGGTGAACAGCAGCCAGCCTTCCTCGGTGGGGATCGGGCTGCCGCAGTTGCCGATCTGGATGAACTCCCAGGGGTATTTGGGCTCCATCAGCAGGACGCCTTCGTCCTCCCAGTGGTCGATGGTGTCGGACTTGAGGAGGAACAGGTTCTTGCCGTCCTGCCGCCCGACCATGGCGAAGCGCCCGTCGATCTTCTCGGGGAACAGCGCCATGCCCTTGTTGCGCCCGGCGGCGCCGCGGATCGGCTCGAGGTCGAAGCTGCGGAAATCGCGTGTGCGCAGCAGTTCGGAGCGGATCGAGCTGCCCGAATAGGCGGTATAGGTGCCCACCCATTCGTAGTCCCCGTCGCCATGGTCGAAGCGGACGAGGCGCAGGTCCTCCAGTCCGCCACGCTGCTGCTCGGTGATCGGGAAGATGACGGTGTTCGACAGGCTCGATTCGGCGTGGCGATGGACCGAGACGGTTCCGTCCGCATCGACCTGGTCCTCCTCGTCGAGTTCGACCGAGGTCGCGAAGGCGGCCTGGGGCCAGAGGCAGAATTCGCCATCGGGCTCGGCAATGCCTTCGCGGAAGGCGATCGAGCTGATGTGCCCCTCACCCACGGCGCGCAGGCTCATGATGAAGCGCACGCAGCCGTCCTGCATCCCCGACTGGTCGGGCGACGGGACGATCGAGGGGTTCATCAGCGCGGCGGCGGCGAAGGTGTACTCGTGGCAGAAGTACGAGCCGATCAGCCGCTGCTTGGTTTCCGAATAGGCGGCGGGATCGAGTTCCAGGTTCGTGGCCACTTCGTCGAAGCGGTCGGCGAAGATGCGCTCGGTCTGCCAGTGGCGTTCCTTGAAGTCGCGCAGGACGCGTTCGTACTCGATCTCCGCGCGTTCCTCGGTCAGCGCGGCGACATCCTCGACGAGTCGCAGCGCCCGTCCTCCCGGTGCGTTCTTCGATTGCCAGCCGAGGTGGAACGGACGCAGCACCACCCGCGAAGGGTCGGCATGCAGGCGGGTCTCGAAGATGCGAAGCGGTTCAGACCAGGCGTTCTCGGGCCGGTTCAAACGAGTCTCCTTCCCGGTTTGGGGGGATAGATGCAGACGGCTCGTGGACCAGCTTCATAAGCGCATAATGCGACAACTGGAAGGCCAGTATGGATTCCGCGCCGCAATTGGCATTGGCCCCGCGTGGCGTCACACCGTCGCGGCAGCGCCCCGTCTGAAGGTCGGCGAGCACCGCGCCGCGGTCGTTGTCGCCGAAGAACCAGCGCCAGGCGACCAGCGCATGATCGCGCCAGAACGCACCGCTGGTGGCGTTCCAGGCGGACTGCGCGGCCTCGATCGCGGCCTGCGCTTCCAGCGGCTGCTGGTCGAACGGCAGGTAGCCATGCTCCCGATGGAAGCTCTCGGACCCGATCGGGCGGAACCGGCCCTTCGCACAGACCTGCTGTGCGCAGATCCACTGCAGGGTTTCCAGCCCCGCGCCGGTCCATTCCTCGCGGCCGAGCGCCATTCCGGCCTCGATCAGCGCTTGCGGGAGGCGGGGGTTGTCATAGCCCAGCACCGCCTCGAACCAGGCCCAGTCCGGACGGCGACCTTCGCCGAGGAGGCGCATGAGGAAATCGCCGCCCCGCTCCACCAGCGCGCGCGACGCGGCGTGGCCGGGATCGCGGCGCAGCACCGCGCAGGCGCCCAGCATGGTGAAGGCGATGGCGCGCGGCGAGCCCAGCGGCGCCAGGGTCTTGAGCACTTCGTCGTAGAGATGGAGGCCCCACTGCGCGACGCCCTCATCAGGCGCGCGCTCGTAAGTCTGGCCGAGCGCCCAGATGCCGCGGCCGTTGGAATCCTCGGACCCCTCGTCCTCGCACCAGCTGCGGTCGAAGCGCATGAAGTTGCGGAACCGGCGCAAGTCCGGGTTCCAGGCCGACTGCACGAAAGCGGCGTAGACCAGGCTCCATTTCATCCGCTCGGCGGCGGGCAGGCCCTGCGCCACGTTCATCAGCATGAGCGCGCGGGCGTTGTCGTCGAGGCAGTAGCCGTGGCGGCGGTCGGGAACGACGCCGATCGAGTGCTGGAGCATCCCCGTCCCGTCGCTCATCGCCAGCACGGCGGACAGCGCGGGCGCGGTGGCGAGCGGCGGCGCTTCCGGGTCGGCGGGAAGCGCGGCGGCGGCAAGGCGGGCGGTGGCGTCCGCGAAGCGCGGCCAGATCGTCTCGCGGCCCCGGGCATAGGCGCGGCGCTGCATCGCCGCCATCTCGGAAGGCGTGTCGAGCAGCCTGTTCACGGCATCGGCGATCGCCGCGCTGGAATTGGGCTCGATCAGGCGCCCGACCTCGTGCGCCAGCAGTTCACGCGCGTGGACGTAGGGGGTGGAAACGACCGCCTTGCCCAGGGCGACCGCATAGCTGAGCGTGCCCGAGGTCGACTGCTGCAGCCCGGGATAGGGCGTGAGGTAAATGTCGCAGGCTTCGAGCTGGTCGAGCAGTTCGGGCGTGTCGAGGAAGCGGTTGTCCCAGGCGATGTGCCGGGCGACGCCCAGTTCCTGCGCCAGCTTCGCCAGCCTGTCGCGATAGGCCTCGCCCTCGCGCGCGAGGAGATTGGGGTGCGTCGCACCGACGATGCGGTACAGCGCCTCGGGATGCCGGGCGACAATGGCGGGCAGCGCGCGGATCGCGTGTTCCAGCCCCTTGCCCTCGCCGATCAGGCCGAAGGTCATCAGCACCTTGCGGCCGGACAGGCCGAGCCGGGCCTTGAATTCCTCCTGCCGGCCGAACGGACGATCCGGGGCGCCATGGTCGATCACTTCGATGATCCGCGCGGGCGCGTCGTACTGCTGTACGAGCAGATCGCGCGAGTGGCGCGACATGACCATGATGCGCGAGGCGCGCATTACGAGGTGGCGCAGGATCGCGAGCTGCCGTTCCGAGGGCTCGCTCAGCACGGTGTGGAGCGTGAGTACCAGCGGCGCGGCCAGGCGGTCCACGAAAGGTACGACCATCTCGCCGTCCGGCCCGCCGAAGATGCCGTATTCGTGCTGGAGCCAGACCGCATCGACACCCGATTCGTTGATCCGGCGCGCGGCGTCCGCGTAGGCGGAGGGATCGTCACAGGCGATCACGCCCGCCACGCCTTCGTATTGCAGCGGCGCGCGCGGATCGTCGAGCGCGTGGACCTCTACTTCGATCTCGGGGCGATGGTCGCGCAGCTTTTCGAATATGTCGGTCGTGAATGTCGCGATGCCGCATTTGCGGGGCGCGAAATTACCGATCAGCGCGACGCGCATGGATTGCGCCACGATCGGCGCGAGAGCATCGAAGATC
>DATKFS010000220.1:0-1507 GCA_035511275.1 Novosphingobium sp. | reverse complement strand
GACGCGCGACGCGGAACGCAGCTATTGCCCGTCAGGCGTCGTCCGGCAAATGGCGGCGGCGATGACCAATGGCGACCGGCGGCAGAAGCTCCGCCGCATCGAGGTGCCGACCATGGTGCTGCATGGCGCAGCCGATCCGCTTGTGCCGGTCGAGGCGGCGCGCGACACGGCGGCGAGCATCGAAGGCGCGGAACTGCGCATCATCGAGGGCATGGGCCACGACATTCCGCTGCAGCTCGTCGACAGATTCGCGGACGCGATCGTCTGCGTCGCCGAGCGCGCGACCGGACCGAGGCTTCCGAAGCTGCTGCCGGCGCCCGACCGTCCCGTGACACAGGACTTGCCGGGCCCGGCGCTGCTGCAGCCGCTGATCCAGGCGGGAGAAAGTGCCGTCGACACGCTGATGGCGGTCGCGCATGACCTCGCGCCGATGCGTCGCGCGGAAACCTTGCCGGTGGCCGTGGCGGCGCCCGTCGTTCCGCCGCGCGCCGGATTTTTCGCGCGGAGCTGGGCGCGGATCAGGAGCTGGGTCGCGCGGCGGCGGGGCTCTCAGTAGCAGAGCACCTTGCGCAGTTCGGCGGCGGCGGCGTCGAGGCGGGGCTTCATCGCGGCGTCTTTCAGATAGGCATCGGCGACGAGCAGACCGCTCTGCTTGCCGGCCGCGACGTCGGTCGGGAAATGCACGCCGACGACGAGGCGGTGCCAGCCATAGCGTTCGGCGCGGTTCATCAGGACCGTCTTTTCGTCGGGCAGCAGCGCCGAAAGAACGGCGGCTTCCGTGAAGGCGAAGGTCGTGTGGCCGCTCGGGTAGCTCGGGCTCGATTTCGCCAGGTGCTTTTGATAGGCCTTGTCGGCGAGCGGTTCGATTGGCGGCAGGCCGGGGATCGTCGTCGCGAAGGGGCGCGTGCGGTTGTAGATGTCCTTCGCCTTGTCCGATGCCCTGTATTCCGCGTAGTTCACTTCGTTGAGAACCGACATGGTCGCGGGCAGCGAGGTGTTGAGCGCCGACTCATCTTCCTTCAGCCGGCCTTGCGCGGCGATGGCCGCATCATGGTCGAGGTCCGCCAGGATCGCCTTGGCGGGCGCGCAGCTGTCGGGCGCCGTATTGACGAGGCGCAGCCAGATGGGGCGGAGGAATTGCGCGACGGTCGGATAGGCGGCGTCGGCCATCGCCATGGCGATCTCGTCGTCATTGGCGGATTTGCGCGCATCGAGTACGCCCTGGTAATCGGCCTTCTGGGCTTGCGGGTCCTGCTTGCAGTCCGGCCCCTCGCCCTTGGCGATATTGCTCTGGGGCGGGCAGGGGATCACCTTCGTCAGGTCGAAGGTTTTGGTCGGGGTCTTTGCCGGCTCCTTCGCGGAGGCCGGAAGCGGCGTGAGCGTCAAGACGAAGGCCGCCGCCAGGATGGTCGATATCTTCATGATGATTGTCCCCGAAAAATCCGATTCCGGAGACTAGCCGAAACGGATGTCAGGCGCATGTCGATCTCCGCGTCCGGAGACCGAC
>DATKFS010000219.1:0-12486 GCA_035511275.1 Novosphingobium sp. | reverse complement strand
ATTCTTTCATTGCTGATTTGACGCTCTTTTCGTCACTCAACGTTGTCTTTTCGGCAATTTTTTGAACTAACATCATCTAACTGCCTCCGTTGGTGCTGCTCTGTTTATTGCCCAATTATCCTCAAATAAGAGAGAAAATATTGCACCCCACCTTGGTGTCAAACTTAAAGGCCCAAACGGGGCATCATCGCCATTTTGAATGGGTAAGTGACGCCTGTTTTTTTGGCGCTTGTCTTCCTACGATTAAAAATTCTACGAATGGAAGCAAGCTTCGCGCCTGCGCCCATCGCAGTCGTTCTAGAGGTTGTGCTTGGCATCTAACAGCGGGCGTTTGGGACATGGGCCGGATGGGAGTGATCGCCGAGGCTAGGAGCCTGCCGGTCCGGGAGGTGTGCCGATTTGGTCGTTCAGAATTTCTAGATGTAGGGGGCGAAAGTTGCAGCAAATACGGCGCTCTCGGCCGACGTTTGGATCAGCGCACGAATTCCATCGCGTCGGGCACTGGGAAACCGGGCCCGAACATTGGCTGAGCGATGAAGAGCGCGAACGCTTTGGAGACGAGGTCAGCGTTAGGTTGGAAAGGCTGATTAAGGAGCAGTTTCCACGAACCACCAACCTGGAATATGCGGTCCTGAAATCACATCTGATCGTCGAATATGCAATTACCGAGTATATCCGAGGCCACTCGGCCGTGTTCGTAGAGCAGGATAACCTCAAGCGCTTCACCTTTTTGCAAAAGCTCGAGATCGCTTATTTGCAAGGCTTCGGTGCCAACGATCCTGTCATTCTTCCGAGCGTCGAGCGGCTGAACAAGATCCGCAACCAAGTCGCGCACAGCTTTGTGCTTGACCGGACCCTCGTTGACGAAATGCTTCGCGTCAACTCGAAGGACTATGACGATTTCGTCATCGAAAATGACCGCCAGCGCATCAAGCGGCTACGCTGGCTATGTATCTATATCTGCGGCCGCATGGCGGGCGAACTCGCCGCGCACATCTTCATGGAACGCAAACTTCGTGATACATATATCGAAAAGCTGGACACCCCCGTGAGCTAAGGCGCACGCTGTGGCCGGTACACGTTTGGGGCGCAGATGCGCGGCAGCGCGCCTAAACCCACGAGTCCGGTGACAGCCGAGTGCACGGACCCAACTGACACCTCCACCTAGGCATCTGTAGATGCGATCCTTGCTGCTCCATCTCACTACGGATTTTAGCGCCTGCTTTCTTCATACACTCGCCCAAAATCTGCCTGTCGCCTACCGGCCCATCCACGTCGCCAAATTCAGCACGTTGCCCTGAACAAGCGCAAACGCCGCCAATTCCCGGGAGCGCGAGGGCGATGGCCCTCGCATCTTCTCTTCCCCCTTCTTCCGCGCCTGAAACAGCAGAGCCCGGTCGCTACCGACCGGGCTCTGCATCCCGCTCCAATTCCGCTCAGCCCGAGCTTGTCGAAGGCCTGACGTGACCCCCGGATTTTCCTCCAAGGTTGATTAGAGTCTGGCCTGATGGAAGGACGGACGAATGAAGCGAGCAAGGTTCACAGCAGAGCAGATCATCTGCGTGCTGAAGGAGCAGGAGGCTGGGGCGAAGACTGCCGACCTGGCTCGTCGCCACGGGGTATCGGAAGCGACGATCTACAACTGGAAGGCCAAGTATGGCGGTCTGGAGGTCTCGGAGGCCAAGCGGTTACGGTCGCTGGAGGACGAGAACGCCAAGCTGAAGCGACTACTGGCCGAGGCGATGCTGGATAACGCCGGCCTGAAGGATCTTCTCGCAAAAAATTGGTAACGCCCGCTGCCAAGCGAAAGGCGGTCGCTCGTCTCCAGGCGGTTCTGGGGATGAGCGAGCGGCGGGCGTGCCGTGTTGTCGGCGCTGACCGGAAGAGCATGCGTTACCGGTCACAGCGGGAAGATGATGCCGACCTTCGGGCGAAGCTGCGTGAGCTTGCGCAGCAGCGCCGCCGGTTTGGCTATCGTCGGCTGCACATTCTGTTGCGACGTGAGGGCGTGGTGATCAACCGCAAGAAGACGCAGCGGCTTTATAGTGAGGAGAAGCTGGCGGTCCGACGCAGGAGGAACCGGCGGCGTGCCATCGGCGCACGAGCACCGGCTCCCGTGCTGGCGCTACCCAATCAACGGTGGAGCCTGGACTTCGTCCATGATCAGCTGGCGACGGGGCGTCGTTTCCGGGTGCTCAACATCGTCGACGATGTAACTCGCGAGTGCTTGCGCGCGGTGCCGGACACATCGATTTCAGGGCGTCGGGTGGTGCGTGAGCTCACCGAGCTGATCGCCGAGCGCGGCAAACCTGGGATGATTGTCAGCGACAACGGCACCGAGCTGACGTCGAACGCCGTTCTTGCCTGGTGCAGCGAGATCGGCGTGGAGTGGCACTACATTGCCCCGGGCAAGCCGATGCAGAATGGCTACGCCGAGAGCTTCAACGGTCGCATGCGCGACGAGCTGCTCAACGAGACCCTGTTCCTGAGCCTGGACCACGCCCGTGTGGTGATCTCCGCCTGGGCAGAGGATTACAACCAGGAAAGACCGCACTCATCCCTTGGATACGAGACCCCGGCGGCCTTCGCGGCCGAACTGCAAAAGCAATGGCCTGCTCCGCTGCGCCCTACGGGCTCCGCTCCACAGGCCATTGCTTCATCCGCGCTCATGCGCAACAAAGCTGCCCGGCTCTAATCCCGACTGGAGGAAATTCGGGGGTCACGTCAGGCCCGTGCGCCGGCGCGCGTGGGGCTTCATGCTTCGACAGGCTCGGCATGAGCGGTGTGGCAGGGGCGCGGGCTGCGTGGAGCCCGCGCCCCGCACCGTCAGTGCTTCCTCTCGCGCGTGCTTTCCACCATGCCGGGGGCGAGGAAGCCGATGGGCGTCACTTCCATGGCGCGCTTCTTGAGTTCGCCTTTCATGCGCTGGTATTCGGCTTCCATCTCCTCGGTCACGGTGGCGCGGCTGTCTTCGAGGGCGTCCTCGAAGTCCTCGCGGGTGACCTGTTCCACCGATGCGCCGCGCTTGCGGATGGCGATGAGGCCGGCGCGGCGGACGACGTCCTCGAGGTCGGCGCCGGTGAAGCGCTCGGTCCGCTCGGCGACGACGGCGAGCGAGACGTCCTCGGCCAGCGGCATCTTGCTCGTGTGGATGCCCAGGATGTGTTCGCGGCCCGCCGTGTCGGGGGTGCCGACGTAGACGAGTTCGTCGAAGCGGCCCGGCCTCAGCAGCGCCGGGTCGACGAGGGCGGGGCGGTTGGTGGCGCCGATCAGCACCACCGACTGCAGCTCCTCCATCCCGTCCATCTCGGCGAGGATGGTGTTGACCACGCGGCTCGTCACCTGCGGCTCGCCGCCACCGCCGCCCATGCCGCGCGCGGGGACGAGGCTGTCGATCTCGTCGATGAAGACGACGCAGGGCGCGACCTGGCGGGCGCGGGCGAAGAGGCGGGCGATCTGCTGCTCGCTCTCGCCGTACCACTTGCTGAGGAGGTCGGACGACTTGATCGAGATGAAGTTCGCCTCGGCCTCCTTGGCGACGGCCTTGGCGAGCAGGGTCTTGCCGGTGCCCGGGGGGCCGTAGAGCAGGAAGCCCTTGGCCGGGCGGATGCCCAGCTTGTGGAACGCCTCGGGGTTCTTCAGCGGCAGTTCGACGCCTTCCTTGAGCTTGAGCTGCGCCTCGTCGAGCCCGCCGATGTCGGCCCAGCCGATGTTGGGCACCTGCACCATGACCTCGCGCATGGCGGAGGGCTGGACGCGCTTGAGCGCGGCGAGGAAGTCCTCGCGCGTGACCTGCAGGCTTTCCAGCACTTCGTTGGGGATCGTGCGCGCTTCGAGGTCGAGGCGGGGCATGATCCGGCGCACCGCCTCGATCGCGGCCTCGCGGGCGAGGGCGGCAAGGTCGGCGCCGACGAAGCCGTGCGTGGTGCGCGCGAGTTCGGTGAGATCGACGCGATCGCCCAGCGGCATGCCGCGGGTGTGGATGCCCAGGATCTCGCGGCGGCCGCTTTCATCGGGCACGCCGATGACGATCTCGCGGTCGAAGCGGCCGGGGCGGCGCAGCGCCTCGTCGATCGCGTCGGGCCGGTTGGTGGCGGCGATGACGACGACGTGGGCGCGGCTGTTGAGGCCGTCCATCAGGGTGAGGAGCTGCGCGACGAGGCGCTTTTCCGCCTCGCCATGGACCTGGTCGCGCTTGGGGGCGATCGAATCGATCTCGTCGATGAAGATGATCGCGGGCGCGGCCTTGGTCGCTTCCTCGAAGATCTCACGCAAGTGCTTCTCGCTCTCGCCGTAGCCGGAGCCCATGATCTCGGGCCCGTTGATCGAGAAGAAGCTGGCCTCGCTCTCGTTGGCGACCGCCTGGGCGAGGCGCGTCTTGCCGGTGCCCGGCGGGCCGTGCAGCAGCACGCCCTTGGGCGGCGCGACGCCGAGGCGGGTGAACAGTTCGGGATAGCGCAGAGGCAGTTCGACCATCTCGCGCAGCTGGCGGATGGTGTCGCCCATGCCGCCGACGTCGTCGTAGTTGACGTCGCCGCGCGCATCGTGCGCTTCCTCGAAGACCTCGCGCAGCTCCACCTCGGTGTTCTCGTCGATGTGGACGATGCCGCGCGGGGTGGTGGAGACGACGTTGAGGCGGATCTGCGTCAGCGCATAGGCGGGCGCGTTGAACATGCGGCGCAGCTGCGGCGGGATGTCCGCGACCTGCTGCTGGCCGGTGGTGGCGACGAGGTCTCCCTGCACCATCGGGCGCCCGAAGAAGTTGCGCTTCAACGCGGCCGAGGGGCCCTGCAGGCGCATGTCCTTCTGCGCGGGCGCGAAGACGACGCGCTGGGCGGCACGCGATTCGGCCTTGCGCACGACCACGTGGTCGCCCGAGCCGACTTCGGCGTTGCCGCGCTGGAGGCCGTCGAGGCGGATGACCTGCAGCCCCTCGTCCTCGTCATAGGCGAGCACGGCGCGGGCGACCGTCACGGCCTTGCCGGTGATCTCCAGCACGTCGCCTTCCATCGCGCCGATTTCGGACAGCGCCGCGCGGGAGAGGCGGGCGATGCCCTGGCCGCTCTCTTCCTGACGGGCGGCTGCGACCTGCAGCCTGACCGTGCGCTCGTCTGTCCTGGTGTCCGTATCCGCCATCGCGCTTCCCTTCTTCGATCCCGTCCCGATGGCCTGCGTGCGTCTGGCGCGGCCCGGCCGGGCGGCAAGATCGAAGCTAGGTATCGCCGCGATCGTTTTCAAAGGGCCCGACCGGAGAGCAACCGATGCGGGCGGGGCGGGTTCCCCGATTCGCGAATCGCGAGGGCGCTTGGAAGGGGCGATGGACACAGACGGGCTGCCTGTTTTTTCGGCAGTACGCGGATTGCGCGAGGACGCGAAACGCGCCGCAGACGTGCTCAAATTTTAGGCAAAAAAATGGCCCGATCATTGCCGACCGGGCCTTGGAAGTTTTGGGAGAGGATGCCTGAAAGGCACTGTCTATATGCATCGATGCAGGCTTTTGTGCAAGTGCGAAGTGAACTACTCGGGGTGCAAAAAGTGCAACTAAAGTTGCATATTGATGCACTAACCCGTCGATATGGCGGTCGATATGACGGGTTTCCGCCTTGTATGATAAATGAACCGATGTTCAGCTTCGCACGTCCCCGGAGCGATTTCCGTACCGCCCGGGCGATGCGCGCAAACGATTGCCTGTTGCGCTGCCATATATGCTTGCCGTGCTTAGTATCTGGCGGGGCGGGGAAATATCCCGGCCTCGGGGCGGAAACAAAAAGGCCGCCGCCACCGCTTTGACGGTGGCGGCGGCCCGGTGGATCGGGACGCTTACGGTCGGCTCAGTGCGCCAGCAACAGCGCCGGTGCGCCCTCGGCATCGAGGAAGTGCGCGGTGACGCCGCCGAACAGGAATTCGCGCATCCGGCTCTTGCCGTAGGCGCCCATCACCAGCAGCTCGGCGTGGGCCTGGGTGACGGCGATGGCGAGCGTCTTTTCCGTCGAATCGCGGCGCTCGTGCTCCTCGAACGCGGCGGCGATGCCATGGCGGGCGAGATAGCGCAGTGCGTCCGTGGCGGGGAAGCCGCCCTTCTTCTCGATCACCGACAGTACCGTCACCGCCTCGCAGGTCGCCAGCAGCGGCACCGCGCCGCGCAGCGCCGCCGCCGCCTGCTCGCCGCCGTCCCAGGCGACGCAGGCGCGCTTCACCGGCACGTCGAGCGGGGTGTCGTTGCCGATGGCGAGGATCGGCGTGCGCGCGGTGAGCGCGAGGTCGCCCGCCAGTCCGCCCGAGCGCGAGACGACGATGAGGTCCGCCAGCCGGGCGGCATGGGCAAGCGCGGTGACCGGCTCGTCCTCGCAGCGGATCACGTCGAAGGCGACGCCGCTGCCCGCCAGTTGCGTCTCGACCGCCGTCGCGACGGCGTCGTCGTCCTCGCGCGCCTTGTCGAGCGCGTCCGACAGGACGTAGCTGCCGCCCATCGGGTCCATGGCGATGTAGCGCGAGACGGGGGTATCGACGAGCACGGTGACGTGGCCGTCCGCCCGCCGGGCAATGTCGGCGGCGGTCCTGATGCGGGCATGGGTGCCCGGCTTGCGGTCTGCGTTGACGAGTATCGAGCGCATGATCTGTCTCCCTTACTTGCGGGCTTCAGCCTAACCCCTGAGCGCGCCGGTTCCATGACCGGAATCAATTGTGGGCGCGATCGCGCCGGCAGGGCAAGGGCGATGACGGAAACGAGCGGCTCACAGCGCGGTTGCAGGCGGACATATGCCCTAACAATCGGCGGTTGACCGTCGTCGACGTCCTACACCGGATCGATCGTCAGCCGCGATGCCCGTGCGAAGAGGTCGAGGATCACCGGATCGCGCTCGCGGGTCCTGATCGCCGCCTCGAAGTGGACGCCCTGCGGCGGGCGCGGCAGGATTTCGCGCAAGGCCCCCGCGCGCAGATGGCCGCGCACCATGGTTTCGGGCAGCACCGCCGCGCCTTGCCCGCTGGCGACGATCTCGATCAGCGTGCGCACGTTGTTGCAGGTGTGGAGCGCGCGCGGGGCGATGCCGTGGGCCTCCAGCGTCTCGTGCGTGACGGCATGGAGCGGCGAATGGTCGGGCAGCGACCACACCGGCAGCGCCTGCGCGAAGCCGCCCGCCTCCGCCACCCGCGCGCCCGCCGCCCAGACGAGGTCCACCGAGCCGATCGGCGCCGTCCGCATTCCGGGGCTCGCCACGGGCCCCGCAAGGAACACGATATCGCGGGTGCCGGCCAGCAACTGCGCGAGCAGCGGCGCGGTCAGGTCGATCTCGATCTCCATGGCGACGCCGGGGCGGTCGCGCTCGATCGCCTGGATGAAGGCGGGCAGGCAGCCGGCCGCCGCGATCTCGCCCGAGCCGATACGCACGGCGGCGGTGGCGCCGGCGAAGTCGCTCGCTTCCAGCAGGACCTGCTCCAGCCCGTGGTAGAGCGGCTCGCTCGCCTGCACGAGCCGCCGCCCGCGTGCCGAGAGCACCATGCGCCGCCCCTCGCGCTGGAACAGGGGCACGCCCAGTTGCTCCTCGATCTCCCGCACTCGGGCCGAAATCGCGGGCTGCGTGGTGTTGAGCCGCTGCGCGGCGGCGGCGAACGTGCCCAGCCGGTCGATCCACATCAGCGTTTCCAGATGGAACAGCGCGATCCGTTTCATCACCATTCCCTATCGGAACCGATAAAAAACAATCGCTATTCGTGATGGAAGAAGCTGTCTAGCCTGCCGGTCAAACAGCGAAGAGGATCTGCCTCGATGAAGAAGATCTACCCCAGCGCCGAGGCCGCGCTGGACGGCGTGCTCAAGGACGGCCTGCTGATCGCCAGCGGCGGCTTCGGGCTTTGCGGCATTCCCGAGCGACTGCTCGACGCGGTGCGCGATTCTGGGGTCAAGGACCTCACTTTCGCGTCGAACAACGCGGGGATCGACAACGAAGGCATCGGCAAGCTGCTGCGCACCAGGCAGGTCAGCAAGATGATCTCGTCCTACGTCGGCGAGAACAAGGAGTTCGAACGCCAGTTCCTCGCCGGTGAACTGGAGGTCGAGTTCTGCCCGCAGGGCACGCTGGCCGAGCGGATGCGCGCGGGCGGCGCGGGCATCCCGGGCTTCTACACCAGGACCGGCGTCGGCACCCAGGTCGCCGAGGGCAAGGAAGTGAAGGTCTTCCGCGGCGAGGAGTACATCCTCGAGGAAGGCATCTTCGCCGACGTGTCGCTGGTCAAGGCGTGGAAGGCGGACGAGACCGGAAACGTCGTGTTCCGCAAGACCGCGCGCAACTTCAACGTGCCTGCCGCCACCTGCGGCAAGGTCTGCGTGGTCGAGGTGGAGGAGATCGTCCCCGTCGGCAGCCTCGATCCCGACGCGATCCACCTCCCCGGCGTCTTCGTCCAGCGCATCGTGCTCGGCGCGCCCTACGACAAGAAGATCGAGTTTGTGACTACCCGCGAGAGGGAGGCTGTCTGATGCCCCAGGAATCGAAGGGCTGGAGCCGCAACGAAATGGCCGCGCGCGCGGCGAAGGAGCTTGAGGACGGGTTCTACGTGAACCTCGGCATCGGCATCCCGACGCTTGTCGCGAACTACGTCCCCGAGGACATCACCGTCACCCTGCAGAGCGAGAACGGGATGCTCGGCATCGGGCCGTTCCCCTATCCGGACGAGGTCGACCCCGACCTCATCAATGCCGGCAAGCAGACGATCAGCGAACTGCCGCAGTCGGCCTACTTCGACAGCGCGACAAGCTTCGGCATGATCCGCGGCGGGCACATCGACCTGACCGTCCTCGGCGCGATGGAAGTGGCCGAGAACGGGGACATCGCCAACTGGATGATCCCGGGCAAGATGATCAAGGGCATGGGCGGCGCGATGGACCTCGTCGCGGGCGTCAAGAAGATCATCGTCGTCATGGAGCATACCTCGAAGAACGGCGATCCCAAGTTCATCCCCTCGTGCACCCTGCCGCTGACGGGCCGGAACGTGGTGGACATGGTCATCACCGACCTCGCGGTGTTCCAGCGCCCGGACCACGCCAGCCCGTTCCGGCTGGTCGAGATGGCGCCCGGCGTCACCGCCGAGGAAGTCGCCGCGAAGACGACCGCGCATTACGTGAGCTGAAGCCGCCGACGTCGTCCCCGTGTTCGCGGGGACGACGTTGCCGCGAGGGGGCTCGCCATCCTCGGGACTTGCCATTATTCCTCCTGCGCACTCGACGCCGAGAGGACCCGCATGACCTACACGCTGATCACCGCGAACCGGAACTACTCCAGCTGGTCGCTGCGCCCCTGGGTGCTGATGAAGGCGCTGGGCATTCCCTTCGAGGACGAGCTGGAGCTGTTCACCATGCCGGTAAACTACGACGCCTTCCGCAGCTTCTCGCCCACCGGGCAGGTGCCGGTGTTGATCGACGACGAGCGCACGGTGTGGGATTCGCTCGGCATCGCGCTCTACCTTGCAGACCGTCATCCCGGCGTCTGGCCGGCGGACGAGGAGGCGCGCGCCTTCGCGCAGGCGGCGGTATGCGAGATGCACGGCGGCTTCCCCGCGCTGCGCGGCTTCTGCACGATGAACGTGGGCGTGCGCGTGAAGCCCCGGCCAATGGACGGCCAGCTGGTGCGCGAGATATTCCGCGTGCGCGAGATCTTCGAAGACGGCCTCTCCCGCTTCGGCGGGCCGTGGCTGGCAGGACCCACGTTCACCGCGCTCGACGCGTTCTACGCCCCCGTCGCGTTCCGCGTGCGCACGTACGGCCTCGATGTCGGGCGCGGGCAGGCCTGGGTCGATGCCGTGCTCGCCCACCCGGCCATGCGCCAGTGGGAGGAGGAAGCGCTCGCCGAGGAATGGCGCGAGGAAGGCCACGAGGCGGAACTGGCCGCCGCGGGCGAGATCATCGCGGATTACCGGACCGGAGGCTGATCCGGTGCGCGTGCTGCTGACGGGCTCCTCGGGCTGGCTCGGCAGGCACCTCGCGCCTTTGCTGGAGACGCGGGGGCACGACGTGGTCGGCCTCGACGTGACGCCGGGCCGGGCGACGACGATCGTCGGCTCGGTGGCGGACCGCGACCTGGTGTTCCAGACGGTCGCACATCACGGGATCGAGGCGGTGATCCATTGCGGCGCGCTGCACAAGCCGGACATCGCCCGCTTCCCGCGCCAGTCCTTCGTCGACGTCAACGTGACCGGCACGCACAACCTGCTCGAAGCCGCCGCCGATGCCGGGCACGCGCGGTTCGTGTTCACCTCCACCACCTCGCTGATGGTGCGAGACGATGTGCGCGCGGGCGCGGGCGAGGGCGGGGCCTGGTGGATGGACGAGAGCTTCGGCCCCATCGCCCCGCGCAACGTCTACGGGATCACCAAGCGCACCGGCGAGGACCTGTGCCGCCTCGTCTCGCACGAGAGCGGCATGGCGGTGGCGATCCTGCGCACCGGCCGTTTCTTCCCGGAGGACGACGATACCCATGCGGTGCCGTCAGGCCCGAACCTCAAGGCCAACGAGTTCCTGAACCGCCGCCTGACCGTGGCCGACGCCGCGCTCGCCCACCTCGCCGCGCTGGAGCGGATCGAGGGGTGCGAGACTTTCGTGCTCAGCGCCCCGCCGCCGTTCGCCCGCGCGGATGCGGCGGGGCTGGCGGTCGATGCGCGTGCGGTGATCGCCCGTCGCTTTCCCGAGGCCGAGGCGCTCTATGCCCGCGCGGGCTGGGTGCTGCCCGAGCGGATCGAGCGCGTCTATGACCCCGCCAAGGCCGAGCGGCTGCTCGGCTGGCGCGCCCGGACCGATTTCGCGAGCATCCTCGATGCCTTGCGCGAGGGCACGGAAATGCCCTTCGCGCATGACCCGGAATGGGTGTCGCCAGTGCTGGGCCAGTCATCCCGCGGGTGATGCCGACTGTCTTGCGGCGGTCAGAAGGGCGCCCCATAACCCGCCGCTCATCACATGGGAGAATCTCGAATGGCCGACCTCGCCTCCATCCCGCTCGAGCGTATCGACGGCAAGTCCGACAGCCTCGCCGATCATGCCGGCAAGGTGCTCCTCGTCGTCAATGTCGCCTCCAAGTGCGGGCTCACGCCGCAGTACGAAGGGCTCGAGGCGATCTACAAGGCGTATCAGGACAAGGGCTTCGAAGTGCTCGGCTTCCCTGCCAACGACTTCGGCGCGCAGGAGCCCGGCACCCATGTGGAAATCGCCGAGTTCTGCTCCGTGAACTACGGCGTGTCGTTCCCGCTCTTCGCCAAGGCCGACGTGACGGGCGAGGGCAAGCAGCCGCTCTACGCCGCGCTGACGCAGGCCGTGCCGACCAAGCAGGGCGACGTCGCCAGCATGAAGGAGCGCTTCAAGGGCTACGGCATGACCCCGAACGACGACCCCGAAGTGCTGTGGAACTTCGAGAAGTTCCTGATCGCGCGCGACGGTTCGGTCGCCGGCCGCTTCGCGCCGGGCACAGACCCGAAGGACCCGCTGCTGATCGGCGCGATCGAGGCCGAACTGGCGAAGTGACCTGACGCCGTCCCCGCCGCGCTCCGTTAGCGGCGGGGGATACGGCCGCTCAGTTCCCCACCAGCACGAACGGTGCCCAGCTTGCGGGGTGGGCGCCGCCCGGGATGGCGGGGTCGCCCAGGACTTCCAGTTGGGCGCGGCGCAGCGCTTCCGCCCGCGACAGTCCCGAGCGCGCGCCTTCCAGCGTCCGCAGCGTCAGGCGTCCGGCCACGTCGTCGCGCACCGGCCAGTGCGACAGCAGCAGCGCGCGCGATCCGGCGGAGATGAACGCACGCGCGAGGCCGGAATAGGTCGGCGCGTTCTCGCCGTCGCCTGCGCTGGTGTCGCAGGCCGAAAGGATCACCCAGTCCGCGTCGAGCCGCAGTTGCGCCACTTCCGAGGCGGTCAGCAGCCCGTCGTCGAGCGGGGTGGCGACGGGGGGCGGGGTCATCACCAGCGCCGGCTCCACCACGCCGCGCAGCGCGCCGCCGACGAGGCCGTGCGTGGCGAAGGCGATCACCCGCGCCTGTTCGAGCGGGGTCTGCTTGACCGCCGTCTCGGTCGCCTCCGCGCCGATCAGGAGCTGGCTGCCCGCGCCGAAGCGGCTGGCCATGTCGCGCAGTTCGCGCGCCGCGTCGGGCAGGCTGGCGAGTTGCGCCAGCGAGGCGACGCCGACGTCCCCCCGGCTCAGGCCCGGCGCCGAGCGCAGGGCAAGGACGGCGGGCGGGCCGAGCAGCGGCGCGCCGATCCCCGCGAAAGTCTGCGCCTTGCCCATGGCGGCGGGACGCCGGGGCGGCGGCGAGGCGCTGATCATGACGCCGACGGCATGGTCGCGCACCAGCCATCGCGTCTCGCGAAGGGCTTGCGGGTCGGCATCGTCGCCCTTGGGCGGACGGCTCACGAGCGCCGAAAACGGTACGGTGGCGAGGCTGCCGGGGGCGAGGACGTCCAGTTCGCGGACCGACCGCAGCACGCCGCGGATCGCGGGGGGAAAGACCAGC
>DATKFS010000218.1:0-2331 GCA_035511275.1 Novosphingobium sp. | reverse complement strand
CAGCCATCGGCGGCGCGGGCGGCCAGTTCGTTGGCGAGGGCGGGGTTCATGGGCGAAGCTCCTTCGCGGTTGCATCGACGGATTCCCGAAGGTCCTCGGCCGAACGTTTGGGGAAATGCTGCGGCAGCGTCAGGCCAGCGGCACGTCGTAGGCCGGCTCGCAGCCCGGTTCGCCGGGATAGATCCCGGCCGCATCGCACAGCAGTACCTGCAGGACGTCATACTCCTCGTGGCGGAGATAGCGTCCTGCCTGGAGTGTGAAGCACTGGTGGGCCTTGGCGGAGGCGCGGCGGACCCGAACTGGGAACTGGCCGCCGACATCGATGTCGCCTTCGAGCGGCCTGCGCGCCTCGCGCATTTTCCGGCCGAGGTCGTTGATGATCGAGCCCGCGACCCGGGGTGAGAAATTGCCGACGAGCAGGAGTTCCGGCAGGCCGTGCAAGGCGTTGCCGATGCTGTAGGCAAAGGCGGGTGTCTCGCCATCGGCGAAGACCAGGAACATATGCTGGCCGCTGCGCGCGATGTTGCGCTCGATCACGGCATAGAAGTCCGAAGCATCGGTCATGAAAACCTCTATATCGGTTGGAGGGGATTCACGCGGCGAGCGGCGGCGCCAGAACCTCCAGATAGGCGGTTTCGACGAGCTCCGTCTTCTGGCTTCGCTCGCGCCGCGACATGTCGAGCTTCACGTAGAAGCCGGCGAAATGAGTCTTCACGATCACGCCCTCGCGGCCGGCATAGCGGTCCCCGCCAACGCACGTTCGCGGCCGGATGCGGACCCGCGACCCGATCCGATGCTCGAGGACAGGTTCAGCAGGGGTCGTCCGCGCGGCGAGGAAGCGCGCCAGGCAGGCCGCGTCATCGAGACGGTCACCGTCCGCGCAGCAGGCCCGCGCGAGCATCGCCCATGAGCGGAGGCTCATCGCATCGCCCGCGAGACGCCGGTCATATGGCTCGTCATGCCCGGCGAGCTGGCCTGCCGCGATATGGGCGTCGGGATCGAAGGCGAGGATCGTGGCTGCATGATATTCGCTCTCGCCGAGCGCGACGGTGAGCTGGTCGATCTGCCGGACGAGATCGGCATTGGCGGTGGCGGGAAGGCCCGAGAAGACGGAGAGTTCAGACATGCAGGGGTTCCGATCGGTGGAGGAAGCTGGAGCGCCGGCGTCTCGATCGGCCGGCACATCTCCCCGATACCCCCTCCCCTTGCACGCGCGCCGGATCAGGCAGCGGCAAGGTCGAGGAGGTCGGGCACGGGAGTGGCGGTGAGCCGCGTTGCCCCGCCGAAGGCGCGCAGGCGGGCGGCCATCGTCTTGCGCAGATGAGCGCGGTTGCCGATGATGGTTTCAGGCGACAGCGGTTCGCCGCGGGCCGACACATAGCCCGTGGCAAGCCGCCCTTCCGGCGTCTCAACGATGATGCGGTGGCCGCGGCCGGGCTGCTTTCCGGCATAACGAGCCGTGAACTCGCCGAGCTTGCCGGTAAGGCCCTTCACCGCCTTGCCCCAGCGTATGTGACCGGCGCCGAGGCTTTCGCCGGCCATGAGCCCGCGTTCGAGCCAGATGCGGAAATGCGTGCGCTGCTGGAGGACGGTGTTGCGGGTGCGCTCCATGGTCCGGCAGAGCGGCAGCGCCGGCGCGTGAAGGTCGAGGAGCCTCAGATAGTCGCCCTGGGCGGCAACGAGGATGTCGTCGAAATCGCGGCCCGCGAGGAGGCTGCGAAGCCGATCGCCAACGCGCCGATCGGCTGGCAGGGCGTCGCCGTGCAACGGGATGATCGCCGTCATGTCCTCGCCAAGCCTATGGAAGCCGGCGCCGGAGACCAGGATGACGGTGAGTTCATCCGGGCCGGCGGCGGCCCGCAAGGCCGGCAAAAGCAGGGCGGCATCCGATGGCGGGCTGGCTCTCTCACCGAACAATCCTGCCTCGGGCGCGCCGAGAATGAGGAGCCGTCGCGTCCACCGGGCGGGCAGCGGTTCGTCGGTCGGCTTGGGCCATGTGCTTGGAAGGGGACGAGCGCGTTGCACCGCCGGCCGCGCATCCGGCGATGGTGCCGCTTCGAATGCGCGGCGCGCGGTATCGAATAGGTCGTCACGATCGCCGCCACCGTCGGCGAAGCCCTGGTCGTAGGCGAGCGAGGCAGGCGACGGGGAGCCGGCCCGCCGGGCTTCCGGTTCCCATCCGGCATGGGCTGCGTATTATCGCGAGGTTGGAATAATGCGAAGGAAGTCAGCTATGCACGAGAATTACGCCGTTTTCTAACCGCGTTGCTGCGCATTATTTTTGTTGCGAACGTCTCCGGTGTCTGAAACGACCGAGGAGACAAACGTGCT
>DATKFS010000217.1:0-2975 GCA_035511275.1 Novosphingobium sp. | reverse complement strand
CGGACACGCTGACCGCCCACGCCCACGTCACCATGGTGCTCGAGGAAGACAACCAGGAAGACCGCAAGCGCGCGCTGCGCATGGGCGCGGACGACTATCTCGTCGGCCCGCTGACGCGCACGGCGCTGCTCGACAGGGTGCTGGGCGCCAGCATCGGCGAGCAGGATAGCGCGGGCATCCGCGTGGTCACGCAAGGGGACCTGATGGTCGACGTCGCCGCCTTCCAGGCACGCTGGCAGGGCAAGCCGATCTCGCTTATGCCCAACGAACTGCGCCTGCTGCGCTACTTCATCGAGCATCCGGGCCGCGTCTTCAGCCGCACGCAGCTCATCGCCGCGCTCGGCAAGCAGGAACCGCCGGTGGACGAGCGCACCGTCGACGTGTGGATCGGCCGCCTGCGCCGGGCGCTCAAGGGCGTGGGCGCGGGCAACCCGCTGCGCACCGTGCGCTCGCTGGGATACGTCTTCGACACGGTGTGACCCGGTTTTCCTACATCGAAAGACCCTGCTACTTTCGCGCAGGTTCTTTCAAACGTCGGAAACAGGTCACCCGCCGCGCCCTCGAGGAGCACGGCGCGCGCATGTACTACATCAACTAACCCTCAACCCAGCCACCCGGCCGTCTGCGCCAGCAGCCACAGGCCGATCGCCAGGAACAGTAGCGCCGCCACGGTGCGCACCACATTGAGCGGCACCTTCTTGATGAGCGCATTGCCGAGGAACACCGCCGGCACGTTGGCGATCATCATGCCGATCGTCGTGCCCATCATCACCGGGATCACGCTCTGGAAGCGGGCGCCGAGGGCGATGGTGGCGATCTGGGTCTTGTCGCCCATCTCGACGATGAAGAAGGCGATGGTAGTGGCGAGGAACGGCCCGAAGCGGCTGGGTTTCGCCTCCTCGTCCTCGTCGAACTTGTCGGGGATGAGGGTCCAGGCGGCCATCGCGATGAAGCTGATGGCGACGAGGTAGCGGAACCACAACCCGTCGAGGAACGCCGCCGCCTGCTCGCCCACGAGCGCGGCGAGGAAGTGGTTGGCGATGGTCGCCGCGAAGATGCCGCCGACGATCGGCCAGGGCTTCTTGAAGCGCGTGGCGAGGACGATGGCGAGAAGCTGGGTCTTGTCGCCGATCTCGGCGAGCGCGACCACGGCGGTGGAGGTGAGCAGGGCTTCCAAGGCAGGTACTCCGGGGCCGGGCGAAAGGACGGACGCAACGACGCAAACGGAACCCGCCCGGCCGAGCGGAACCGCAAGCGTCATTGGTCTCGCCCGGACGGTCTTCCGTCCTCCTGCGCGCCATGGCCTCTCGGCCAAGTATGTTGACGGCAGGTCCCGCTGGAGGCGGGCGGCTACTCCCCAGATGACCCGGGCGCCTTACGCGCCGGCGCCTGGATTGGAAAGCAAAAAAAGCCCGGCCGCATCGCTGCGACCGGGCCATCGAGTTGCCGTCGGAAGGGCAGGAACCTTCCGGCTGAGAAATCAGAAGTTGAGCTGCGCCGAGAGCGCGATGACCGTGCCCACGTCGTAGGTGTTGAATTCCAGCACGTTGTCGCCGCTCTTCTGGTATTCGCGGTGACGGGTGCCCAGGATGTTGCGGGCCTCGAACTTGAGTTCGACGTCCTGGCCCATGAAGTCCACGCCCTCGCGCGCCACGAAGTCGAGCTGCACGCCCGGCGTCTCGATGATGTCGGGCTGCGGGGTCGAACCGTTGAGGCCGCGGCTGACGACGCGGTTGCTGGCGTAGCTCAGCAGCAGCGTCTGCTGCGACAGGCGCTCGGTGTTCTCGAGGCCGATCTGCAGGTTCGCCAGATGGTCGGACTGGCCGGTCATCGGCGCGCCATCGCGGAAGTAGTCGGTCGAGATGCTGGATGATGCCGCATAGACCGGCGACGAGTCACCCGCACCCACCTTCAGCTTGGACTGGCTGTAGGTGTAGTTGAGCACCACGATCGCGCGGCGCTCGGTCAGCCAGCCGCCGGCGCTGGACAGGTCGAAGTACTTCGTGGCTTCGAACTCGGCACCGTAGAGCTGCGCTTCCGGAGCGTTGGCGTAGCTGGTGACGAGGTTGTCCGAGAGCAGCGAGATGAACGATTCGATCGGCTTGTCGATCTTCTTGTAGAAGCCCGCGATCGAGACGCGCTGCTCGGGCGCGAAGTAGTACTCGAGCCGCGCTTCGCCGTTGTAGAGCTGGCTGTCGGTCAGCAGCGGGTTGCCGAGGTACTGGCGGTTGCTCTCGGGGTCGAAGAACGGCTGGTAGATCAGCTCGCGGAACTGCGGGCGGGCGATCGTCTTCGAGGCCGAAAGGCGGGCCTGCAGCTCGGGCTGGATCTGCCAGGTCAGCGTCGCCGAGGGCAGCCAGTATTCCTTGTTGAGCGCGGGCGTGGGCGTGTAGTTCGGCGGGGTGTTGAACACCTGCACCGCAACCACTTCCTGCTTGGCCTTCTCGAAGCGGACGCCCGCGTCGAGGCTGATGTCGTCGGTGAACTGGACATTGGCCTTGGCATAGCCCGCCCAGTTGCGCAGCTTGCCGCGGAACACCGGGGTCGCTTCGTCCGGCTCGATCATGTCGATGCCGCCGACGGTGGTGCCGCCGCTGGTGGTGCCGGTGATCAGGCCCGGCGACAGCAGCAGGTCCGGCCGCAGCACGGAGGCTTCGGTCGGGAAGGTGCTGGAGGCACGGAACAGGAACTGGCGGCGCGAGCTGAGGCGGTTGGTGTCGCTGAAGGCGCCGCCGACGGTTGCGGTGATCGACGGCGTCAGCTTGTACGCGACGTCGAGGCCGGCCGACCAGAGGTCTTCGTTCAGGTCCGAGAACGTGACGCTGGCATCACCGGCGTTGCCGTTCAGGCGGTTGACGAAGAGATTGCCGTAAGGGTCCGCTTCGGTGTTGGTGCGCACGTATTCGAAGGCGTACTCATAGGGCGCCTCGCGCTGCGAGTTGGCATAGCCGCCGCGCAGGTCGACCGACAGGCCC
>DATKFS010000216.1:0-2158 GCA_035511275.1 Novosphingobium sp. | reverse complement strand
GACAAGAACAACGCCCGTGAGGAGGCGCTGTTCGACATCTATCGCGTCATGCGTCCGGGCGAGCCGCCGACCCTCGAGGCGGCCGAGGCGATGTTCCATTCGCTGTTCTTTGACGCCGAGCGCTACGACCTGTCCGCCGTCGGCCGCGTCAAGATGAACATGCGTCTCGATCTCGACTGCCCCGACACCGTGCGCACCCTGCGCAAGGAAGACATGCTGGCGGTGGTCAAGGCGCTGGTTGACCTGCGTGACGGCAAGGGCGAGGTGGACGACATCGACCACCTCGGCAACCGCCGCGTGCGCTCGGTCGGTGAGCTGATGGAGAACCAGTACCGCCTGGGTCTGCTGCGCATGGAGCGCGCCATCAAGGAGCGCATGTCCTCGGTCGACATCGACACCGTGATGCCGCAGGACCTGATCAACGCCAAGCCGGCCGCCGCCGCCGTGCGCGAGTTCTTCGGCTCCTCGCAGCTGTCGCAGTTCATGGACCAGACGAACCCGCTGTCGGAAGTTACTCACAAACGTCGTCTTTCGGCGCTTGGCCCCGGTGGTCTGACGCGCGAGCGCGCAGGCTTCGAAGTGCGCGACGTTCACACGACGCACTACGGCCGCATCTGCCCGATCGAGACGCCGGAAGGTCCGAACATCGGCCTGATCAACTCGCTGGCGACCTTCGCCCGGGTGAACAAGTACGGCTTCATCGAGGCGCCTTACCGCGCCGTGCGCAACGGCGTCGTCACCGACGACGTGGTCTATCTGTCGGCGATGGAGGAGGCGAAGTACAACGTCGCCCAGGCCAACGCCGCCGTGGACGAGAGCGGCAAGCTGAGCGAAGAGCTGGTGGTGTGCCGTCACGCGGGCGACGTGGTGGTGTTGCCGCCGGACCGCGTTGACTTCATGGACGTGTCGCCGAAGCAGCTGGTGTCGGTCGCCGCGGCGCTGATCCCGTTCCTTGAGAACGACGACGCCAACCGCGCGCTGATGGGCTCGAACATGCAGCGCCAGGCGGTGCCGCTGGTCAAGGCCGACGCGCCGTTCGTCGGCACGGGCATGGAGGCCGTGGTCGCCCGGGATTCCGGCGCTGCCATCGCCGCGCGCCGCACCGGCATCGTCGACCAGGTTGACGCCACCCGTATCGTCGTGCGCGCCACGGAGGATCTCGATCCGACCCGCTCGGGCGTCGACATCTACCGGCTGATGAAGTTCCAGCGTTCTAACCAGAACACCTGCATTAACCAGCGTCCGCTGGTCAAGGTGGGCGACTTCGTGCGCAAGGGCGACATCATTGCCGACGGTCCGTCGACGGATCTCGGCGAGCTGGCGCTGGGCCGCAACTGCCTCGTCGCGTTTATGCCGTGGAACGGCTACAACTTCGAGGACTCCATCCTGCTGTCCGAGCGCATCGTGCGCGACGACGTGTTCACCTCGATCCATCTGGAAGAGTTCGAGGTGATGGCCCGCGACACCAAGCTGGGCCCGGAGGAGATCACCCGCGACATTCCGAACGTTTCGGAAGAGACGCTGAAGAACCTCGACGAAGCCGGCATCGTCTATGTCGGCGCCGAGGTTCATGCGGGCGACATCCTCGTCGGCAAGATCACGCCGAAGGGCGAAAGCCCGATGACGCCGGAAGAGAAGCTGTTGCGCGCCATTTTCGGCGAGAAGGCTTCGGATGTGCGCGACACCTCGCTGCGCGTGCCCCCGGGCGTCACCGGCACCATCGTCGAAGTGCGCGTGTTCAACCGCCACGGCGTCGACAAGGACGAACGCGCCCAGGCCATCGAGCGCGAGGAGATCGAGCGTCTGGCCAAGGACCGGGACGACGAGCAGGCGATCCTCGATCGCAACGTCTTCGCCCGTCTCTCCGAGGCCCTGATTGGCCAGGTCGCTATCGCCGGACCGAAGGGCGCGAAGAAGGACGTGGAGATCAGCCGCGCCGTTCTTGAGGAGCACCCGCGCTCGCAGTGGTGGCAGTTCGCCGTCGCCAACGATCAGCTCATGAGCGAGATCGAGGCGATGCGGAAGCAGTACGATGAGTCCAAGAAGCGCCTTGAGCAGCGCTTCCTCGACAAGGTCGAGAAGGTGCAGCGTGGCGACGAGCTGCTTCCTGGCGTGATGAAGATGGTCAAGGTCTTCATCGCCGTGAAGCGCAAGATCC
>DATKFS010000215.1:0-7967 GCA_035511275.1 Novosphingobium sp. | reverse complement strand
CCGCGCTGGGCCGGATCGACCGCAGCTTCCTCGTCTTCATCGACGATCTCGGCTTCGAGGACGGCGACGGCAGCGGGCCGCGCATCCTGCGGTCCTGGCTGGAGGGCGGGGTCGAGGCGCGTCCGGCGAACGTGCGGCTCGCCGTCACTTCCAACCGCCGCGCCATCGTGGGCCGCTCGATGTCCGAGCAGGACGACCCCATCAATGCACGCGACCTCGTGGACGAGAAGCTGGCGCTGGCGGACCGCTTCGGCCTCTCGATCGGCTTCCACAACTGCGACCAGGACGCCTATCTCGCCATCATCGCCGGCTATGCGAGGGAATTCGCCCTCGACTGGCAGCAGGCGGACGCGCTCGAATGGTCCCGCCGTCGCGGCGCGCGTTCCGGGCGCGTGGCGTGGCAGTACGTGAACGAGCTGGCGGGCCGGGCTGGCAAGGCGATCTAGCCCTTCCGCGCCGGGCTCCGCGCCGCCGCTTGCTGCATCGCAAAATGCCGCTTGCGGCGCTGCCCCCGAATCGGTTACACCCGTTGGAGCGACAGAGCGCCCGTCCACCGTGGGACGAACCAGCGCCTCGCATCACATGACAGAACGCGTGGCAACGTAGCCGCCCGTACCTCTCCCTTCCGGGACAGGCACGAGGCGGCTTTTTTGCGTGCGCGTTGCGGATGGAGACGTGACGTGAATGCACCCGTGAACTTCGAGAGGGACAGCCTCCCCGTCAGCGGCCGGGAAAGGCTGGTGGTGATCGGCAACGGCATGGCGGGTTGCCGCGCGGTGGAGGAAATCCTCGCCCGCGATCCGCTCCGCTACGACGTCACGATCTTCGGCGCCGAGCCGCGGGTGAACTACAACCGCATCATGCTCTCGCCGGTGCTGGCGGGCGAGAAGACCTTCGACGAGATCGTCATCAACACGCGCGCGTGGTACGAGGACAACGCGATCACGCTGGTCTCGGGCGACAAGGTCGTCTCGATCGACCGCGAGACGCAGAGCGTCATCGCTGCCTCTGGCAGGGTCGAGCCCTACGACCGGCTGCTGATCGCCACCGGCTCCGATCCCTTCATCATCCCGGTCCCGGGCAAGGACCTCGACGGCGTCGTCACTTTCCGCGACCTCGACGACGTGGACCGGATGCTGGCCGCGGCGGATCGCGGCGGCGCGGCGGTGGTCATCGGCGGCGGCCTGCTCGGACTGGAGGCGGCGCACGGGCTCAACCTGCGCGGCATGAAGGTCACCGTCATCCACCTCATGCCCACGCTCATGGAGCGCCAACTCGACGAGGCGGCGGGCTATCTGCTCCGCTCGGAACTGGAGCGGCGCGGGCAGACCATCCTGACGGGTGCGAACACGAAGGAAATCCTCGGCGCGGATGGCAAGGTCGCTGGCGTGCGGCTGGAGGACGGGACCGAGATCCCCTGCGACATCGTCGTCATGGCGGTCGGCATCCGTCCCGCCACCGCGCTCGCCCGCGAGGCCGGGCTGGACGTGGAGCGCGGCATCATGGTCGACGACCACATGGTCACCTCCGACCCCGCCGTGCTGGCGGTGGGCGAGTGCGTCCAGCATCGCGGCACCTGCTATGGCCTCGTCGCCCCGCTGTGGGAGATGTGCCGCGCGCTCGCCGACCATGCGACCGGCGCCCCCACGGGCTATCTCGGCTCCGTCACCTCCACCAAGCTCAAGGTTTCGGGAATCGACCTGTTCTCCGCCGGTGATTTCTCCGGGGGCGAGGGTTGCGAGGACATCGTCATGCGCGATGCCGCGCGCGGCGCCTACAAGCGCGTGATCGTCAAGGACGACCGCCTGATCGGCGCGGTACTCTACGGCGATACCGCCGACGGCTCCTGGTACTTCGACCTCATGAAGAAGGGCGAGGACGTCTCGCCCATCCGCGAGGCGCTGATCTTCGGGCAGGCCTATGCGTCCGGGGGTGCGCTTGCGGACCCTAACGCCGCCGTTGCCGCCCTCTCGGACGATGCCGAGATCTGCGGTTGCAACGGCGTTTCCAAGGGCACCGTGGTCAAGGCCATCGATGGCGGCGCCTGCTCGCTCGACGCGGTGCGCAGCACCTGCAAGGCCTCGGCCTCGTGCGGCTCGTGCACCGGGCTGGTCGAGAGCCTGCTGGCCCTGACGCTCGGCGGCGAGGTCCAGTCCGGGCCGAAGACGCTATGCAAGTGCACCAGCTTCACCCATGACGACGTGCGCCGCCTGATCGTCGAGAAGGAACTGCGCCTCATCCCGCAGGTCATGCAGGAACTGCACTGGACCACGCCCGACGGCTGCTCCTCGTGCCGCCCGGCGCTCAACTATTACCTGCTCTGCGCTTGGCCGGGCGAGTACGTGGACGACCAGAAGAGCCGTTTCGTCAACGAGCGGATGCACGCCAACATCCAGAAGGACGGCACCTACTCCGTCGTCCCGCGCATGTGGGGCGGGCTCACCAACCCCCGCGAGTTGCGCGCCATCGCCGACGTGGTGGAGAAATACGACGCCCCGATGGTCAAGGTGACGGGCGGCCAGCGGCTCGACATCTTCGGCATCAGGAAGGAGGACCTGCCCGCCGTCTGGGCCGACCTCAACGCCGCCGGGATGGTCTCCGGCCACGCCTATGGCAAGTCGCTGCGCACCGTGAAGACCTGCGTCGGCAGCGAATGGTGCCGCTTCGGGACGCAGGATTCGACCGGCCTCGGCGTCAAGATCGAGCACATGACCTGGGGCTCGTGGATGCCGCACAAGTTCAAGATCGCCGTCAGCGGCTGCCCCCGCAACTGCGCCGAGGCGACGATCAAGGACTTCGGGGTGATCTGCGTGGACTCGGGCTACGAACTCCACGTCGGCGGCAACGGCGGCATCAAGGTGCGCGCCACCGACTTCCTCTGCAAGGTCGCGACCGAGGAGGAGGCGATGGACATGTGCGCCGCCTTCACCCAGATCTACCGCGAGGAAGCGCACTATCTGGAGCGCACCGCGCCGTGGATCGAGCGCGTCGGCCTGCAATACGTCAAGGACCGCCTCGCCGAGGAGGGCGCGGTGGAGCGCTACGCCGCGCGCTTCCGCTACTCGCAGCAGTTCATGCAGGACGATCCCTGGGCGAAGCGCGCCGCGGGCGAGGACGCCAAGCTGCACCAGCATCTCGCCGAGGTGCGACCCTTCCCCAAGCTCCAGCTGGAGAACGCATGATGATCGGCAACTGGCTCGATATCGGCCCGGTGACCCAGGTCGAACCCGGCACCGCGCGCACCCTGCCGGTCGTCGGCGCGCACGAGATCGCGGTGTTCCACACGCAGCGCGGCGAGTTCTTCGCCCTGCGCAACCAGTGCCCGCACAAGCGGGGCCCGCTCAGCCAGGGCATCGTCCACGGCGACGTCGTGACCTGCCCGCTGCACAACTGGAACATCTCGCTGCGCAGCGGCAAGGCGCTCGGCGATGATGAGGGGTGCGTACCGACCATCCCGCTCAGGGTCGATGCCGGGCGGCTCTACCTCCTGCGCTCGGCCGTGGTCGACCGGGCCGAGGCGGCCTGATGGAGACGGGGGCGCCGATCCGCACCACCTGCGCCTACTGCGGCGTCGGCTGCGGCGTCTCCGCCACGGTTACCGGCCCGCGCGAGGTCGTCATCAGGGGCGATGCCGCGCACCCGGCGAACCACGGCCGCCTCTGCTCCAAGGGCACGCATCTGGGCGAGACGGTGAGCCTTGACGGTCGCCTCCTCACCCCGATGATCGGCGAGGAGCGGGCTTCGTGGGACGAGGCGCTCGACCTCGTCGCCGCGAAGATGCGCGAGTGCATCGCCGAGCACGGGGCGGACAGCGTCGCCTTCTACGTCTCCGGCCAGTTGCTGACCGAGGACTACTACGCCGCCAACAAGCTGATGAAGGGCTTCGTCGGCAGCGCCAACATCGACACCAATTCACGCCTCTGCATGGCCAGCGCCGTCGCCGCGCACAACCGCGCTTTCGGCGAGGACGTGGTGCCGTGCTCCTACGCCGACCTCGACGAGGCGGACCTCGTGCTGCTGGTGGGCTCGAACACCGCGTGGTGCCACCCGGTCGTTTGGCAGAGGCTGGAGCAGGCGCGCGCCGCGCGTGGCGCGAAGCTCGTCGTCATTGACCCGCGCCGCACCGAGACCGCCGAGCAGGCCGACCTCCACGTGCCCGTCGCGCCCGATGGCGACGTGGCGCTGTTCAACGCCCTGCTGGCCGAGCTGCGCCGGCGGGGTCTGGTGGACGAGGAATACCTCGCCGCCCATGGAGAGGTGGACGCCGGGTTCTGGGAGGCACTCGATGCCGCGCCCGGCGTCCCTGCCGGGACTTTCGACGCGCTCGCCGACCTCGTCGCCGCGCATCCGCGCATGGTCACGCTGTTCAGCCAAGGCGCCAACCAGTCGGTCTGCGGCACCGACAAGGGCAACGCGATCATCAACCTCCACCTTGCGACGGGGCGCATCAACACCCCCGGCGCGGGGCCGTTCAGCATCACCGGCCAGCCCAACGCCATGGGCGGGCGCGAGGTGGGCGGGCTGGCCAACACGCTCGCCTGCCACCTCGGCTTCGACGCGGACGAACGGGCCGACGTCGCCGCGTTCTGGGACGCGCCGAACCTGTGCACCGGGCCGGGGCTCAAGGCGGTGGACATGTTCCGGGCCATCCACGAAGGGCGCATCCGCTTCCTCTGGGTCATGGCGACCAACCCGGCGGTCTCGCTGCCCGACAGCGGCTTCGTGCGCGAGGCGCTGGCGCGCTGCCCGACCGTCGTCGTGTCCGACATCATCGCCGATACCGACACCGGGCGCTTCGCCCATGTTCGCCTGCCCGCGCACGGCTGGGGCGAGAAGGACGGCACCGTCACCAATTCCGAGCGCCGCGTCAGCCGCCAGCGCGCGCTGTTTGCCGCGCCCGGCGAGACGCGCGCCGACTGGCGCATCATCGCCGACGTCGCCGCCCGGATGGGCTGGGGCGAGCACTTCGCATGGGCTGGCGCTGCCGCGATCTTCCGCGAGTTCGCGGGCATGACCGCGCTGGCGGCGAAGCGCGGCAAGGCGCTCGACCTCACCGCCCATGCGACGCTCGATGACGAGGGATACGAGGGCCTGGAACCCTTCCAGTGGGGCGGCGCGCATCCCCTTGCATCGCGCTTCCCCAGGCCCTCGGGCAAGGCGCGGCTGGTGCGCGTGACGCCGGCCGCGCCTGTTGCCGACGCCGCGTTTCCGCTCCGCCTCAACACCGCGCGCTACCGCGACCAGTGGCACACGATGACGCGCACCGGCCTGTCGCCCACGCTCTCGCAGCACCGGCGTGAGCCGCTGCTGGAAGTACACCCGCTCGACGCTGCCACATACGGGCTGGAGGATGGCGGACTGGCCCGCGTGGAAACGGCGCAGGGCGCCAGCACATTCCGCGTCGTCCTGTCCGAGGGCCAGCAGCGCGGCGGTCTGTGCGTGCCGATGCACTGGACCGACACGATGGCCGGGGAAGGGCGCGCCAACCGGCTGCCCTCGCAGGCGGTGGACCCGGTGTCCGGCCAGCCCGGCTTCAAGAACGCCGCGGCGCGCCTGGCGCCGGTCGTGCCCGAATGGCGCGGCTTCCTCGCGCGGCAGGACGTGGCCGCGCCGCAGGGGCTGCTCTACTGGACGCGCAGCCGGGTCGAGGCGGGCTGGCTCTACGAACTCGCGGGCGAAGATGCCATCGACCTCGACGCGCTTCTGCCCGAGGGCGAGCGCATCGAAGTGGCGGATGTGGTGCGGGGTATGCGCCGCATCGCCATGCGCGACGGGCAGGGGAGGCTGCTCGCCGCCGCCTATCTCACCCGTTCCGGCCAGCTTCCGCCGCGCGAGTGGGTGGCAGGACAACTCGGCCTCGACGGTGCGGGCGCGACCGAACTGCTCGCCGGACGGCCCAGTACGCCGCT
The DNA here is from genome assembly GCA_035511275.1 of Novosphingobium sp. Taxonomy (GTDB): domain Bacteria; phylum Pseudomonadota; class Alphaproteobacteria; order Sphingomonadales; family Sphingomonadaceae; genus Novosphingobium. The sequence goes on along the minus strand of DATKFS010000215.1, from coordinate 2,058 downwards.
GCCCGATCGCGGGCCGATGGTCTGCGTCTGCCACGGCGTGGGCGAGAAGGACATCGCCGCCGCCGTGTCATCGGGCGCGGCGAGCGTTGCCGAGGTCGGCGCCTGCACCCGCGCGGGCACCAATTGCGGCTCGTGTCGCCCGGCGATCGCGCGGCTCATCGAAACCCTTTCCCGATGCGATGTTTCACCCGAAGTGGAGGCTGCCGAATGACCGATTTCCCGGACGATTTCGCAAGCGGTACGGTCTGGCTGGTCGGCGCCGGGCCGGGCGATGCCGAACTCCTCACCCGCAAGGCGGAGCGCCTGATCGGCACGGCGAGCGTGGTGTTCCACGATGCGCTGGTCGGGCCGGAGATCCTCGCCATGGCGGCCCGTTCGGCGCGGCTGGTCCATGTCGGCAAGCGCTCCGGGCGTCATTCGAAGGAACAGGGGACGATCGACCGGCTGATCGTGGAAGCCGCGCTGGCGGGCGAGAAGGTCGTGCGCCTCAAGGGCGGCGACCCGGCGATCTTCGGCCGCGCGACCGAGGAACTCGAAGCGGCCCGCGCGGCAGGGGTGCCGATCCGCATCTGCCCCGGCGTCACCGCGGCCAGCGCGGCGGCGGCGAGCCTCGGCGCCTCGCTCACCCTGCGCGGCCTTGCCCGCAAGCTGACGTTCGTGACCGCGCACGCCCGCGCCGGCGAAGCGCTCGACCTCGACTGGGACCGTCTTGCCGACCCCGAGGCCACGCTGGCGGTCTACATGGGCAAGGCGGCGGCGGGCGAAGTCTCGGCGCGGCTCATCGCGGCGGGCCTCCCGACCTCGACTCCCGTCGCGCTGGTGGAGAGCGCCAGCCTGCCGGGCGAGCGACACTTCCACACCACCCTCGGCCTGCTCCCGCTCGCCGCCCGCACCGCGCTGGGCGACGGCCCGGCCCTGCTGCTGATCGGCGAGACCATGGCGCGGCGCGGCGCCGAAACGCCCGAGGCTAGAAGCGCTTCTGCCCCTTGCTCCAGTGGCCTTGATCGCATTGCCCCGTGAACTTCGTCATCGCCTGGATGTCGATGCGGCCGGTGCGGCGGTCGATGGTGAAGCGGGGCTTGTTCATGCCGTTGAGGCGATAGGACCCGGAAATCTGCGTGGCGGTCACCGAGAGGCCATCGATTTCCCACCACCCGTTGTCGCCGCCGGAGTGAATCGGCGGAACGAGGCTCTTGCCGGGATGGATGCGGCCATGGTCGCCATAGAGTTCGACCTGCACGTCGGAACTGTAGCCCTGCGGCACGGTCTGCGGGGTGCTCCATTCCCACTTGTGGCTCCATGGGTTCCACTCGTAGCGCGAAGGCGAGACGCCGGGCTTGGTGCCCGCGCCGTAGCAGACGAGGACGAGCGAGCCGGCGTCGGGGTCCGGCGCGGCGGCCTGCGCGTCGTCGCAGTTGCCCGCCGGGACCGGCTGGATCGAGGCGTAGCGGCCATCCATGGTGGAGACCGAGACGCATCGTTTGCGGCGTTCGTTCCACCAGAACGTGTAGCGCTGATCCCGCACGACGGTGCTGACGGTGGCCTTGTATCCGCGCGCCTCCATTTGCGTTTCCGCGCCCGCCGCCCGTGCGCCGACGAGATCGTCCAGTTCGGCCACTCCCTGCGCCGCCGCGCCTGTCGAAACCGCCATACCCAGCACCGTGCCGACCATCATCCTGCGCTTCATGTCGAACCTTTCGTTTCCCCGCAGCACACAGGTATCATGGCGGGGTGTGACGAACAGGCGATATGTCCGCGATAATTCCGAACGGCCCAAACGCCGACGAGGCCCGCGGGCGGATGCCTGCGAGCCTCGTGGGGTGTAGCGCGGGGAGCGCCGGCCTAGAGGCCGAGGTCCTCGATCTTGCCGTCGAAGTTGCCGCCCAGCTTGTTGGTCGCCGCCGCCAGCTTGTCGGCGGGCTTGCCCGCAAGATAGCCGTCGATGATCCGCTGGTAGTTGCTGATCATGCCTTCCACCTGCGAGGAGAGGCGCATGTATTCGAAGCCCGATGCGTGCAGGCCCTTCTGCTGGATCGGGATGTTCGCGTAGTCCTGCCG
>DATKFS010000214.1:0-19817 GCA_035511275.1 Novosphingobium sp. | reverse complement strand
CCGGAGACGGGCTGTGGACAGCTTGTGGAAAACGCAGTTTCGTTCTATCAATGTTCCTTAGTCGCTTAGTTCTCTTTTTGTTCCGGGCGAGTCAAGCACAATCTTTCCGCCCCGCGATCGCGGAAAAAAAGTTCGGTTTGTTAGGCGATCCGCGCCCGCAACCGCTTCAGGCGGCGGTGGTCCGGTGCGGGAACTGGTGCAGTCGATGCGTGACTGGCTTCGGGCGGCGATGGTGGCGAGCCAGCGGATGCGCACGCCGCGTCTCGACCGGAGCGCCGAGAGGGCTCCGCAGGTCGAGCGTGGACACGTGGATGGAGCGTTCTTCCGGCGTTTCGTTCAATTGAACGCGCAGGGTCCGCAGCAAGGGAAGGGCGACGCTCAGGCTTTTCCAGATGGTCAGTGCCGCTGCCACGGCGGCGAGGGAAAAGAGGGCGGATGGTAGGATGCTCATCGCGATTGCCTTCGAGTTCACCCCTGTCGTGATGGTCCTGCTGCCTGCCCTTTGCGAGACCGTCGCGTTTTTCTGATGTTCGTCGTGTTAACCAGTTTGCTGGTTGGTTATGCCATGGGAAGATACTTATGAGAGGCTTGGTTCCAGATCCAAGCCTTTGATCAAGCGTGTAATTCCGTTTTTGACGATGAGGCGACAATCCTTTGCGACGAGTTGGGGCGAGCAGGTCGTCGAAACAGGGCTGGATTTTCGCGCATCGAGCGGGTAAGGGCGGCCCCGCTTGAGGGAATATGACCGGATCGTCCGGTTCGACTCGCAGGCAATCCACATGGAAGGCGTTCATACCGGTGCCGCAGCGGGTCCCCGCACGGTTCCAGTCTTCCAGAGGTTCAACCGGAAAGGAATTTACTTATGGCGGCACCCGTCGTCACCATGTCGCAGCTCATCGAAGCTGGCGCGCACTTCGGTCACCAGACCCACCGCTGGAACCCGCGCATGAAGCCGTACATCTTCGGCGCGCGCAACGGCATCCACATCATCGACCTGTCGCAGACCGTGCCGCTCTTCGCGCGCGCTCTCGACTTCGTGCAGTCGACCGTCCAGGCCGGCGGCAAGGTTCTGTTCGTCGGCACCAAGCGCCAGGCGCAGGAGCCGATCGCTCAGGCAGCCCGCGCCTGCGGCCAGCACTTCGTCAACCACCGCTGGCTGGGCGGCATGCTCACCAACTGGAAGACCATCTCGGGCTCGATCAAGCGCTTCAAGGCGCTTGAAGAGCAGCTCGCTGGCGACACCGCCGGTCTGACCAAGAAGGAAGTGCTCCAGCTGACCCGCGAGCGTGACAAGCTCGAGCTGTCGCTCGGCGGTATCCGCGACATGGGCGGTATCCCGGACGTGATGTTCGTGATCGACGCCAACAAGGAAGAGCTGGCGATCAAGGAAGCCAACGTCCTTGGCATCCCGGTCGTCGCCGTGCTCGACACCAACGTGAACCCGCAGGGCATCGCGTTCCCGATCCCGGGCAACGACGACGCCAGCCGCGCCGTGCGCCTGTACTGCGACGCGATCGCGCAGGCCGCGACCAAGGGTGGTCACGGCGCCGTGATCGACAGCGGCATCGACATCGGTGCGCTTGACGCCCCCGTCGAGGAAGCCGTCGAGGCCTGATAGGCCCCGGCCGACGACACTTTCGTCATGGAATTGTCGCGCGCCGGGTCCAATGGGCCTGGCGCGCATCCATTTAAGGGCCAGCTGACGGCCCCTACCCAACGAAGAGGATTGAGCGATGGCTTACACCGCCGCTGACGTGAAGAACCTGCGCGAGCGCACCGGCGCCGGCATGATGGACTGCAAGAAGGCCCTCGACGAGACCAATGGCGATCTCGAAGCCGCCGTCGACGCGCTGCGCGCCCGCGGTCTGGCCGCTGCCGCCAAGAAGTCGAGCCGCACGGCTGCCGAAGGTCTGGTCGGCGTTGCCGTCACCGGCACCAAGGGCGTTGCCGTCGAGGTGAACTCCGAGACCGACTTCGTCGCCAAGAACGACCAGTTCCAGGACTTCGTGCGCAAGACCACCGAAGTCGCGCTCGGCGTTGCCGGTGACGACGTGGAAGCGCTCAAGGCCGCTGCCTACCCGAACGGCGGCACCGTTGCCGACGCGCTGACCAACAACGTCGCCACCATCGGCGAGAACCAGCAGGTTCGCCGCCTGAAGACCGTCGAAGTGTCGAACGGCATCGTCGTGCCCTACATGCACAACGCCGCCGCTCCGAACCTCGGCAAGATCGGCGTGCTCGTCGCGCTCGAATCGGACGCGCCGGCCGACAAGCTGGAAGCGCTGGGCAAGCAGATCGCGATGCACATCGCCGCGGCCTTCCCGCTGGCGCTCAACGCCGAGGACCTCGACGCCGAGCTGATCGAGCGCGAGCGCAAGATCGCCCAGGAAAAGGCCGCGGAATCGGGCAAGCCCGAAGCCGTGCAGGCCAAGATGGTCGAAGGCGCGATCTCGAAGTACGCCAAGGAAAACGCACTGCTCTCGCAGGTCTTCGTTCTCGACAACAAGACCCCGATCCAGCAGGTCGTCGACCAGGCGGGCAAGGAAGCCGGCACGAAGATCGTCCTCAAGGACTACGTGCGCTTCCAGCTCGGCGAAGGCATCGAGAAGGAAGTCTCCGACTTCGCGGCCGAAGTGGCGGCTGCCGTCGCGGGCTGATCCGCCGGTCTTTCCTTCGGGAAAGCGGAAAATTCGCGGGCCGGGGAGCAGATGCTTCCCGGCCCGTTTCCTTTGGTCGGTCCATCAGGAAAGACTAGGGCAAATACCTATGGGATCGAACGTGGTTTTTGTGCGTTAAACCGGAGTAAGCATATTCGGGAGACGCAGCATGAACGCGATCACGACCATTGCCGACTTCCGGCAGTCCATGCCGGCCCATCCCGTTTCGGATGAGCTGGGTTCGCTTTACGATCTCGTGGAAAGTGCCTGTCCGCCGGCAAGCATCGTCAGCTTCGTTTTCGACGGGCGACTGCGGATCGCGGTCGATGTCCATACTTTCGAGGAAGCGAGCCAGGTGGAAGCGTTGTTGCCGTCGCTGGGTGGCGGGGTGTTCCACGACGTCGTGCGGGGCAACACGCCGGGAATGTCGTTCAGGCGGCGCGTGAGCGCGCTCGTCGATCGCTGAGCAGCGTCGTCAACCCAGTATCAGCCGCGTCGCGGGAAGGATCCGGCGGGCCGCGAAGACCAGACCCAGGCTTGCCGAAAAGGCGATGACGGCCTGCAAAAGCGAGCCCTTGGTCACAAAAGCCCCTGCTATCGACAGCAGGATGATGTGGACCAGATAGACCCCCATCATGCATTCGGACACGGCCTGCACGCTGAGGTTCGCCGGCCACCAGCGCCTGCCGAGGAACACGGCGGCGGTCGTCAGCGGAATGCCGAGCCCATACGTGAAGCTGATGCCGGGGATGCCCGCCGCGATCGCTATGACGAGCCCAATCGCCACCAGCGCCACGCCGGGCACGAGGAGCTTGCCTGCACGCGTCGTCAGTCCGATCGCGATCCCGGCGAATACGGCGCCGATGGCATGGGCCCACTGCGGCAGCGGAAGCGGCCATCCCAGCGAGAGCGGTCGCCACGTTCCCGCGGTGGCAAGGATCAGAAGTACCGCGAGCGCCGCCGCCAGGAAGGCGATGGACGGGGAAACGCGCGACTTGGCCAGCCCCAGCGCGACGAGCACCAGGAAAATGAACGGCAGGAACCACAAGTGCGGCGAAGTGCCCATGAGGACGGCCAGTACCGGGTTTTCGGGCAGAAGGACGGGCTTGTGCCGCAGCAGCGCGAATCCGGCATAGATCACCGACCAGAACAGCCAGGGTATCAGCAGCGTCTTCGCGAGGGAGCGGATCGGCCTGAGACGTTCCCAGTTGTAATAGCAATCGAGCATCGGCGAGAGGGCGATGAAGACGATGAGGCCGGTGTAGAAGTAACCGGCGAGGGCGCCGCCGCCGTGGAACTCCACGATGCCGAAGGCCGAAAGGATGCGTAGGGCTTCGACGGCCTGGTTGCGTGGCGGCCTTGGCGGTGTCGCCGTCGCCTCGGCGGGCGTCGTGAACGATGAAGTCATGTGGCGCCAGCCCCCAGTTTCGTGAGTCGATTTTGACGGGTGTTCGCCTGGGCCACAAGGCGTAACTTCACCCACCGGTTTATCGTGCGCGGGCCAAGGCCCTTGGCAATCGCCCGCCGCGCTCCTAAAGCCGGGCCACCCGTATCCAGGAGACCCAGCGGCATGTCATCCTCCCCCTATAAACGCGTTCTGCTCAAACTCTCGGGCGAGGTGTTGATGGGGAGCCAGCAGTTCGGGATCGACCCCGATTTCGTGGCTGAACTGGCGCACGAGGTGAAGGCGGCCAAGGAGACGGGGCTGGAGATCTGCCTCGTCATCGGCGGCGGCAACATCTTCCGCGGCATGGCAGGCGCCGCGCGCGGCATGGACCGTGCCCAGGCCGACTACATGGGGATGCTCGCGACCGTGATGAACGCGCTCGCCATGCAGAATGCGCTGGAGCAGATCGGCGTGGAAACGCGCGTGCAGTCCGCGGTGCAGATGGACCAGGTCTGCGAGCCGGTGATCCGCCGCCGCGCCGAGCGCCATCTGGAGAAGGGCCGCGTGGTGATCTTCGCCGCCGGCGTGGGCGCGCCCTATTTCACCACCGATTCCGGCGCCGCGCTGCGTGCCGCCGAGATGAAGTGCTGCGCCCTGCTCAAGGGCACCAGCGTCGACGGTGTCTACGACAGCGATCCGAAGACCAACCCGGACGCCAAGCGCTACGACAGCGTCGACTACGATACCGTCCTCGCCGACAACCTCAAGGTGATGGACGCCTCCGCCGTGGCCCTGTGCCGCGACAATGCAATTCCGATCGTCGTGTTCTCGATCCGCGAGAAGGGCAACCTTGCCACCGTTCTCGCCGGTGGCGGAACCAAGACGCTCGTCCAGAAGGGAGCCTGAACATGGCCAAGTACGACAAGGCGGACCTCGAGCGCCGCATGAAGGGCGCGATCGACGCGCTCAAGCACGACCTGTCCGGTCTGCGCACCGGCCGCGCGAATACCGCGCTGCTCGAGCCGATCACGGTCACCGTCTATGGCAGCGCGATGCCGATCACCTCGGTGGCGACGATCTCCGCGCCCGAGCCGCGGATGCTCTCGGTGCAGGTGTGGGACAAGTCGAACATCGGCCCTGTCGAGAAGGCGATTCGCTCGGCCGGGCTCGGCCTCAACCCGATCAACGACGGCAACACCCTGCGTCTGCCGATCCCCGACCTGACCGAGGAGCGCCGCAAGGAACTCGCCAAGCTCGCCAGCTCCTATGCGGAGAAGGCCCGTGTCGCCGTGCGCAACGTGCGCCGCGACGGCATCGAGAACCTCAAGGCCGACGAGAAGAAGAAGGAAATCTCGGAAGACGACCGCAAGCGCGGCGAAACCGAGGTCCAGAAGCTGACCGACGACATGATCAAGCTGCTCGACGAGGAATTCGGGCGCAAGGAGAAGGAAATCCTCGGCAAGTGAGGGGCCTGTACCCTGCCGCGAGGGATGCCTGATGGCGAAGGATGAACCTGTGCGCGCCCGTCACGTCGCCATTATCATGGACGGCAACGGGCGCTGGGCGAAGAAGCGCCACCTGCCGCGCGCGCTGGGCCACCAGCGCGGCGTGGAGGCGGTGCGCCGGGTCGTGCGGGGCGCGCGCGAAATGGGCCTCGAGGCGCTGACGCTCTACGCCTTCTCGACCGAGAACTGGCGGCGTCCGGAGGAAGAGGTGTCCGACCTCATGAGCCTGATGAAGCGGTTCATCCTCTCCGATCTCGACGAGTTCGCCGAAGCGGGCGTCAGGCTCAAGATCATTGGCGACTACACCGCGTTCAAGCCGGACGTGGTCGAACTGGTCGAAGGCGCCATGGCGCGCACCGCCGGGAACACCGGCACCACGCTGGCGGTCGCGCTCAACTACGGCTCGCAGGACGAGATCGCGAGGGCCGCCACCAAGGCCGCCGCGAAAGGCGCGATCACCCCCGAGACGATCTCCGCCGAACTCGATACTGCGGACCTGCCGCCGTTGGACCTGCTGATCCGCACCTCGGGCGAAGTGCGCCTGTCGAACTTCCTGCTCTGGCAGGCCGCCTATGCCGAGATGCTGTTCACCGACGTGCTCTGGCCCGACTTCACCGCGCAGCACCTTCGCGACGCGCTGGACACCTTCGTCACCCGCGAGCGCCGCTATGGCGGGCGCTGAACCTCCCAGGCGCGGCGTGTCCGACCTCGGGGTCAGGACCGTCTCCGCGATCGTCATGGTCGCGGTCGCCGGGACGGCCTTGTGGCTGGGCGGGGCGGTCTGGACAGCCTTCGTCTGCATGATCTCGGTCGGCGTCCTCTACGAATGGATCCGGCTTGCGCGGCGCGCCTCGCCCGGGCCGGGCGCACGGGCGGCATGGAACTTCCTGGGTATGCTCTATGTCGGTGTAGGTGCGGCCATGCTCCTGTTCCTGCACAACGATGCGTTCACGCTCGCGCCGATCCTGACGCTGCTGGCGACGGTCATCGCGGTGGACGTCGGGGCCTATTTCACCGGCCGCACCCTGCGTGGCCCCAAGATCGCGCCGTCGATCAGCCCGTCGAAGACCTGGTCCGGCCTTCTGGGCGGCGTACTGGGCGCGACGCTGGCGCTCTTCACGGCCGCGCGGCTGTGGCAGGACGGCACGATCTGGCTGACGCCGCAGGGTCCCGCCAGCGCCGCGATCTCGTGCTTCGGAGCCGAGCCCTGCCGCTATGCGGACGCCGGCGCGCTCTCTCTTTTCGCGACCTGCCTGACGACGGGCATCATCGCCGCTGTCACAGCGCAGGCCGGCGATTTCTTCGAAAGCTGGATGAAACGCCGCGCGGGCCTCAAGGACTCGGGCAACCTCATTCCCGGGCATGGCGGCTTCTTCGACCGCGTCGATGGCTTGCTGGCGGTGCTGTTCGTGCTAGGGCTGATGATCCTGTTCCAGCCGCGATGAGATCCATGCGCACTCTTACCGTCCTCGGCGCTACCGGATCTATCGGCGCTTCGACGCTCGACCTCGTCCGTCGCAATCGCGAGGATTGGCGCGTCGTGGCGCTGACCGCGCATTCCAGCGCCGTGGAACTCGCGCGCTTGGCCCGCGAATTCGACGTCGAAGTCGCCGTCGTTGCCGACGAAACACATCTTCCGGCCTTGCGCGATGCCCTTGCGGGCTCGGGCATCGAGGCCGCTGGCGGCCCCGCAGCTCTCGTCGAGGCGGCAGCCCGCGGCGCTGGCGTCACCGTCGCCGCGATCGTCGGTTGCGCGGGGTTAGCGCCCACGATGGCCGCGATCGAGCAGGGCGGGGTCATCGCGCTCGCCAACAAGGAGGCGCTGGTTTCCGCCGGCGAGGTCATGCTCGCCGCCGTCGCGCGCCACGGCGCCACGCTGCTGCCCGTCGATTCCGAGCACAACGCGATCTTCCAGTGCCTTTGCGGCAACGACGCAGCCGACGTCCGCTGGATCACCCTGACCGCAAGCGGCGGGCCTTTCCGCGACTGGTCCTGGGAGCGCCTCTCTGCCGCCACTCCGGCCGAGGCGGTGCGCCACCCCAACTGGGACATGGGCGCCAAGATCAGCGTCGATTCGGCGACGATGTTCAACAAGGGCCTCGAACTGATCGAGGCGCATCACCTGTTCCCCGTCGGCCTCGACCGCTTGCGCATCATCGTCCACCCGCAGTCGGTGGTGCATTCGATGGTCGAGTACCGCGACGGTTCGACGCTGGCGCAGCTCGGCCCCTCCGACATGCGCGTGCCGATCGCATCCGCGCTCGCGTGGCCCGGCCGCATGGACACGCCCTGCACCCCGCTCGACCTCGCCGAGATCGGCGAACTGACCTTCCGCAAGCCGGACGAGGTGCGCTTCCCCGCCACCCGTCTCGCGCGTGAGGCGGCGCTGGCGGGCGGGGCGGTGCCTGCCGTGCTCAATGCCGCCAACGAGATCGCCGTCGCGGCTTTCCTCGGCGGTCAGATTTCGTTCACGCATATTGCCGCACAAGTGGAAGACGTTCTGGCCTCCTATGCGCCGCCGCCGCCCGGCTGCCTTTCCGATGTCCTCGAAGTGGACGGCGAGGCACGGGCGAGGGCGCGTCTCCTCGTGACCAGCACCTGACGGAGATTGCTCGCTTGACCGGATCACCAGGACTTCTGACGACGATCTTCGCCTTCCTCCTGGTACTGGGACCTCTCGTCCTGATCCACGAACTGGGCCACTATCTGGTAGGCCGCCTGTTCGGCGTGAAGGCAGACGCGTTCTCGATCGGTTTCGGCAAGGAACTCGCCGGCTGGACCGACAAGCGCGGGACGCGCTGGAAGCTCTCGGCGCTGCCGCTCGGCGGCTACGTTCAGTTCGCCGGTGACATGAACCCGTCAAGCGCTCCCGGCGCCCTCGACGACCGCCTGACGCCCGAGGAGCGCGCGCAGACCTTCCACGTCAAGCCGCTGTGGCAGCGCGCGCTCATCGTGCTCGCGGGGCCGATGACCAACCTGCTGCTCTGCGTCGCGATCTTCGCCGCGTTCTACGGCACTTACGGCCGGGTTTCGGCCGATGCGGAGATCAGCGCGTTCCCGGCCAATTCGCCTGCGCTCGCCGCGGGCCTGCGCGTCGGCGACCGGATCGTCGCCATCGACGGCGACAGGATCGCGGGCGTCGAGGAGGTGGCAGACCATACCGTCTACTTCCCCGGCAAGACCCTCTCCGTCGCGGTCGAGCGGGATGGCGGCACCATCGTGCTGCCGGTCACGCTTGCTACCCGCGAACTGGCGGACAAGTTCGGGAACAAGGCCAAGATCGGCGATCTCGGCGTCGAGATGGTTCCGCCCCTCGTCGGCCGGTTCCACGGCGATTCGCCTGCGGAGAAGGCGGGCGTCATGCTCGGCGACCGGATCCTCGCGATCGGCGGCGCCCCGATCGCGAGCTTCACCGACATTCCGCGGCTGGTGCAGCCCAACGCCGGGCGCAGCGTCGATGTGACGGTGAGGCGCGACCGGGAGGTGCTGACCATCCCTGTCGTGATCGGCTCGGGAACCGTCGTCGACGAGCAGGGGCGGACGCGCCAGGTCGGCCAGATCGGCGTCGGGGCAGGGCGTTTCGAGCGGGTCGGGCCGCTGCGCGCCGTGGTGCTCGGCTTCGATCGCAGTTTCCATGCCATGGGCACCATGGTTACCGGGATCGTCCAGATCTTCACCGGCGACCGCTCGGTCCGGGAGCTTGGAGGGCCGGTCAAGATCGCCCAGTATTCGGGGCAGCAGTTCAGCCTCGGCTGGGAGGCTTTCGTGTCCTTCGCGGCGCTGATCTCGATTAACTTGGCATTCATCAACCTCCTGCCAATTCCTGGCCTCGACGGCGGGCACCTGGCCTTCTACGCGGCCGAAATGGTCCGTCGCAGGCCATTGGGAGTACGCAGTCAGGAATGGGCGATACGCACGGGCGTGGCACTGGTCCTCGCGCTCATGCTCTTCGTCACGGTCAACGATCTGGCTCAACTCCCGATTTTCGGGGGATAGCCCGGAGGTTTTATCCAGCGATCACATTATTGCCGGGTTTTGTCTGCTTGATCGGATGCGCTCCATCGGGCAGACGGCTGCGGTTGCCTGCGGGGTTCGGTGCGCGCCCCGCTGTTCGACCTGCCGCTCGACCCATTGTCGAAGCAGGTCGGGGTGATCTGTTTTTGTCGCGAAAGCGAATACGGGAATTTGCGTAGAATGATCGGATGGGAAATGGTTCGCTGCACTGACGAACGCCGTGCCTCGCAGCTAGCGGCAGTGCTGCTGGGCACCACGATCCTCGCGGGTCTGCCCACCGGCGCGATGGCGCAGGCAACTGGCCCGACCGCGCGCCCGGCGGCCCCGGCACCGGCTCCCGTCGTCGATCCCGACGCTGGCGCACAGCCGATCCAGACGATCCAGGTCAAGGGTTCGGAGCGCCTCGAACCGCAGACGGTCCTTTCGTACATCAAGCTGCGCGTTGGCCAGCCCTATACCAAGGCCGCCGCCGACGCCGCGCTGAAGGACCTCTACGCGACCGAGCTGTTCAAGGACGTGCAGGTCAGCAACGACGGCGGGGTGGTGACGATCCAGGTTCAGGAGAACCCGGTGGTCAACCGCATCATCCTCGAGGGCAACAAGCGCATCAAGGACGACAAGATCCTGCCCGAGATCAAGGTCGCGCCGCGCCAGATCTTCACGCGCTCCAAGATCCGCGCCGACGTCGCCCGCATCATCGAGCTCTACAAGCGGCAGGGCCGCTACGCCGCGACCGTCGAGCCGAAGATGGTCTCGCTCGACCAGAACCGCGTCGACATCGTCTTCGAGATCACCGAGGGCGACAAGTCCAAGGTCCGCCAGATCAACATCATCGGCAACGAGAAGTTCTCCGACGGCGAACTGCGCGGCGAGATGGTGACCAAGCAGGCGCGCTTCACCCGCCTGTTCAGCTCGGGCACCAGCTACGATCCCGACCGCATGGCCTTCGACCAGCAGAAGCTGCGCCAGTTCTACCTGACGCAGGGCTATGCCGACTTCCGCGTGGTGTCCGCCGTGGCGGAACTGACGCCGGACAAGAAGGACTTCATCATCACTTACGTGGTGGAGGAAGGCCAGCGCTACAAGTTCGGCGACGTCAAGGTCGAGAGCCAGCTGCGCGACTTCGACGGCGAGAAGATGGCCAAGAACCTCGTCATGCACAAGGGCGACTGGTACAACGCCAAGCAGGTCGAGGACACGATCGACGGCCTGAACGAGACGGCCGGCGCCTTCGGCTACGCCTTCGCGGATGTCCGGCCGCAGTACGATCGCGACAAGGAAAACCTCACCATGGGGTTGACCTTCGTGATCCAGGAGGCGCCGCGCGTCTACGTCGAGCGGATCGACATCAACGGCAACACGCTGACCCAGGACAAGGTCGTCCGCCGCGAGTTCCGCCTCGCGGAAGGCGACGCGTTCAACTCGCTGCAGGTCAAGCGTTCGACCAACCGCATCAAGTCGCTCGGGTACTTCCAGGAGAAGTTCGAGGTCGAGCAGAAGCCCGGCAGCGCCGACGACCGCATCCTCCTCGAAGCCAACGTCGAGGAAAAGCCGACCGGCGAACTCCAGCTTTCGGCCGGTTTCTCCAGCCTCGAAAGCTTCATTTTCCAGGCATCGATCCGCCAGCGCAACTTCCGTGGCCGTGGTCAGACGGTGGGCCTGTCGGGCAGCCTGTCGCGCTATTCCAAGAGCGTCGAGGCGAGCTTCGTCGAACCGTACCTGTTCGACAAGAGTATCTCGATGGGCGTGGACATCTACCGCCGCGACTACAACAGCTTCAACTACGCCAACTCGGACCGCAACACGACTTACGAGCAGTCGACCACCGGCTTCCAGGTTCGCGCGGGCGTGCCGCTGACGGAGTTCTTCACTGCCGTCGGCCGCTACACGCTGAACTACGACGACGTGAGCCTCGATGAGGCGACCTACTACTCGTATCGCCAGAACCCGGACGTCTACCAGTGCGATCCGCTCTATGCCGGCCGCTACCTGTGCGATGCCATCGGCAAGCGCCTGAGCTCGATCCTGGGCCTCTCGCTGATCTACGATACGCTCGACAACCGCGTTCGCGCCTCGCGCGGGACCACCGCTTCGGTGAACTTCGACTTCGCCGGCCTCGGCGGCGACGTGAAGTACGCGCGCATTCGCGCCAACGCGGCCAAGTATTTCCCGCTGGGCAAGGGCTTCATCTTCTCCCTCTCGGCAGAGGGCGGGGCGATCAAGGGGCTGGGCGGCGACGACGTTCGCCTGACCGACCGCTTCTATCTCGGCGAGCCGCAGATCCGCGGCTTCGCGATCCGCGGCGTCGGCCCGCGCGTGCTGCGCAAGCAGCTCGATGCGGACGGCAATCCGTCGACCAAGCGCAGCCAGTGGACCGACGACGCGCTGGGCGGCAACTACTACTACATGGGCCGCGCCGAAATGGAGATCCCGCTGGGCTCCGGCGCGCGCGAAATGGGCCTGCGTCCCTCGATCTTCGCGGACGTCGGCGCGGTGTGGAGCGTCAAGCAGCCGGAGCTGACCCAGTGCAATCCGGGCTGCAACCAGATCTACCTCGACGCCAACGGCAACCAGACGACCACGCAGACGAGCACGCCCTATCTCGTGGACGGCAAGGCCCAGTACCAGTTCTCCTTCGTCGAGGAATTCGCGGGCGACACCTGGAAGCCGCGTGTCGCCATCGGCATCGGCGTGAACTGGAACTCGCCCTTCGGCCCGTTCCGCATCGACTTCTCGCGCGTCCTCCTCAAGGAAGATGGCGACGATCCCAAGGCCTTCACTTTCAACGTGGGAACACAATTCTGATGAGCACCATGACCAAGACCGTCGCGCTGGCTGCTGGCCTCGCGCTCGCCACCGTCGCCGCGCAGCCGGCTCTCGCGCAGAAGAAGGGCGCGGCTCCTGCCGCCGCCGCTGGCGGGACCATCGTGCAAGGCCTCGGCGTCGCCAGCTTCGACGCCGTGATCGCCAACTCGAACGCCTACAAGGCGGCCGAAACGCAGCGCCAGACCACCTACAAGGCGCAGTTCGACCAGGCCCAGGCCCGCAACACCGCGCTCAACGCCCAGATCAAGCCGCTGGTCGACAAGTTCAATGCCGACCGCCAGGGCGGCAAGGTCGCCGATGCCGCGCTCCAGCAGCAGGCTGCCGCGATCCAGCAGATCCAGGAGAACGGCAAGGCCGAACTCCAGCGCATCCTGCAGCCCGTCGGCCTTTCGCAGGCCTACGTGAACGAGCAGATCGAGGACAAGCTGAACGATGCCGTCACGTCGGCGATGACCAAGAAGAACGTCTCGATCCTGATTTCGCCCGACGCGATTCTCGCCGTGAACGGCGGCGCGTACAACCTCAACCAGGACATCCTGAACGAGCTGAACACCGCGCTGCCTTCCGCGCAGCTGGTGCCGCCGGCTGGCTGGGAACCGCGCCAGATCCGCGAACAGCGTGCCCAGGCCGCCGCACAGCAGCAGCCGGCCGCGACCACCGCGCCGACCGGCCGCTGATCGCGTCACCGGATAACCAGGCATGACTGAGACGGTCTACGATACCGCGAAGATCCTGGCGGCGCTTCCGCACCGTTATCCGATGCTGCTCGTCGACCGTGTGGTCTCCATCTCGGAAGAGGAGGGGATCCACGCGGTCAAGGCGGTCAGCTTCAACGAGGATTTCTTCCAGGGCCATTTCCCCGGTCGTCCGATCATGCCCGGCGTCCTCCAGATCGAGGCGCTGGCGCAGGCTGCCGGTATCCTCGCGATAGAGAGCCTCGGCCTCGCGGGAACCGGCAAGCTGGTCTATTTCATGGCGATCGAGGAAGCGAAGTTCCGCAACCCCGTGACCCCGGGCCACCTCCTGACGCTGCGCGCGGGCTTCGTCCAGAAGCGTTCGCGAGTCTGCAAGTTCTGGGGCAAGGCCTCGATCGACGACAAGGTGACCTGCGACGTCAACTTCACGGCGATGATCGCGGACGCTTGATGTTTAAGCTCTGCGCTTGCGCGCAGAGCTGGGCCGGCGCGGCTTCCGGGCGTTAGTCCGGAATCGAGACTCCATATTGCAATTCGGCGGCCTTCGCTGTAAGGGCGCCGCTTTCCCAAGCAGGCCGGTCGGAACCGGCCACATGCGAAAGAGACCAGACCCATGAAGGCCGATACCCATCCCGACTACCACACGATCACCGTTCAGATGACCGATGGCAGCACCTTCCAGACCCGCTCGACCTGGGGCAAGGAAGGCGACACGCTGGTCCTGGACATCGATCCGACCTCGCACCCGGCCTGGACCGGCGGCAAGGCGCAGCTTCAGGATGGCGGCCGCGTTGCGCAGTTCAACAAGCGCTTCGGTGGTCTGTCGCTCACCAAGAAGTGAGCGGGGCGGCCCTCGGGCCGCACCGGACTTTCGCCAGAACGATCGAGGCGGTCCCATCGGGGCCGCCTTTTTCGTTCCCGGGGAACTTTCGCCGAGCCGGGACGATTGCCTTTCGCGTCCAGCGCCTTAGGCTTCGCGCCGTCAGTTCCAGCAGGCCGGTCGGCCTGAAAACCGGAGAGTCCCGATGATCAGCCGCTCGCCCCGTTTCGCCGTCATCCCCGCAGCCGCGCTTGCATTCGTCACGATGACGGCCTGCGCCCACGCCGAAGGTGAACATGCCCATGCACCCGCATCGGGCGGCGTGGTCACCCCGGCTCCCGCCGCGGTTTCGTCGATGGTCGAAGCCGATGTCGTCGGGCTCGACGGCAAGACCCTCGGCAAGGTCGTGCTTCAGCAGATTCCGGCGGGCGTGCTCGTCAGCGCCGACGTCAAGGGCATCCCGGCTGGCGAGCATGGCTTCCACTTCCACCAGAAGGGCATCTGCGACCCCGCCGCCAAGTTCGAGACTTCGGCCGGCCACTTCACGGGCGGCGACCACCAGCACGGCTATCTCGTCGCGCAGGGGCCGCACGGTGGCGACATGCCGAACCAGCACGTCGGCGCCGATGGCGTGCTCAAGACCCAGATCCTCAATACCGGCGTGACGCTGGGCTCCGGCCCGAAGTCGCTGTTCGACGCCGACGGCACCGCGCTGGTCATTCATGCGGGTGCTGACGACTATACCAGCCAGCCCTCGGGCAACGCCGGCGGCCGCATCGCCTGCGCGGTGATCGCCAAGGCGAAGTAAGCCGGGTCGTCGTCTCCGCATTCGGCGGGGGCGACGATCATGCCCAGTGTCGTTCGCGATACCACTGGGTGATGACGTACTTGAAACCCTTGCGCACCTTCATCGCGTGATGGAGGGTTGCGGCATTCGGACTGCCGTCGGGCCTGCGATTGTTCCAGGCGACCAGCTTGCCGGCTTCGGGCTGGATCATCTTGTCGATCACCCGGAAGCGCGTGGCGCCGCCCGCCTCGACCTCGTTGAGATAGATCATGAAGGTCCAGGTCCGCTGCCCGGGGATGGCGCAGTACTTCTCGTAGTCGGCATTGCCGGGCTCGAAGTAGTCGGTGTGGGCCTTGAACTCCTGCCCCACCTCGTAGCGCTGGCCCTGCAGCGGTTCGGCATGAGCGAGGTCGATACCTGACAGGCGTGACAGCGCAGCGGCGAGTTCGGCGACGACGGGCACATCGGCCGGGAGATCGCAGGTGGAACTGGTGCGAAAGGCGTCGTCACCGTTGTAGTCGGCGATGGTGGACGGCCGGTGGCTCCCCTCGATCAGCGCGATGAGTTCGGCGCACTGGGCGCGCGTGATGAAATCGCGCAGGATGAACAGGTCGAGTCGAGAGGAGGGGAAGCGCTGCACGTTCCCCTGGGATAGGAGTTGCGCAGCCGATGATTCGCCGGGTCCGTTCATGGCGCGGACCTTAGCCATCCGTCAGGCGGAGGAAAATCGCGTCTCGACGCCCCCGATCCGAATTTTTACTTTGCAAGAATGCCGATGCTGTGCAAAGGCGCGCTCCCGCACAGGTTGCAGCCCAGCTGACCCGAGTGCGGATCGCGAGGTCCGGCCAATCTGCCCGGACAGCGTGTGTGGCGATCGTAGCTCAGTTGGTTAGAGCGCCGGTTTGTGGTACCGGAGGTCGTGGGTTCGAACCCCATCGATCGCCCCAGTTTTTCACCACATCGTGCCTGCGGGTGCAGTCGGATGGACCGGGTGAGGCAAATGCCTCATTCCCAGGTGAAAAGCGTCGCGCTTTGATTTGAGTCACTTGCTCCTCGCACCACTGTCGATAGAAGCGCGACTGTCATGCACGGCTTCGCCAATCCCGCCCGTTTCCTGCGCATTGCGCGCTGGCTCATGCCTTTGTGCATGGGCGTCGGCCTCGTCGTGGCCGCTTTGGCGCTGGGATGGGGCGTTCTGCTTGCCCCGGCCGAACGGCTGCAGGGCGAGACGGTGCGCATCATGTACCTCCACGTCCCCGCTGCATGGCTGGGCATGGCGGGCTGGATGGGCATCGCCGCCGCGAGCTTCACCGAACTGGTCTGGCGCCATCCGCTCGCCGCGATAGCCGCGCGGGCCTGCGCGGTGCCGGGCGCAGTGTTCACCGCCGTTTGCCTCGTCACCGGATCGCTGTGGGGGCGGCCCGCCTGGGGCACCTGGTGGGTCTGGGACGGGCGGCTGACATCGATGCTGGTGTTGCTGTTCCTCTACTTCGGCTGGATGGCGCTGTCCCAGGCGAGCCAGTCTTCCGATGGCACCGAGAACCGGGCGCCCGCGATCTTCGGGCTGGTCGGCGCCGTCAACGTGCCGATCATCCACTATTCGGTGATCTGGTGGAACAGCCAGCACCAGCCGCCGAGCATCACCATGGGCAAGTCCGCGATGTCGGGAGATTTCCTCGTGCCGCTGCTCGCCGCGATGGTCGGCTTCACGCTGATCTTCGCCGGCGTCGTGCTGGCGCGGATGCGTGCGATCCTGGCCGACCAGCAGGCTGAAGCGCGGCTGCGGCGCAAGGCCTTCAGCGAAGTGGAGTTCTGACCATGCGCGAGGCGATGGACCCGTGGACCTTCGTGGCGGCCTCTTACGCCATCGGCGTGGGCGCGACGCTGGCGATGGTCGCCTGGGCACTGCTGACGATGCGCCGCGCCGAAAAGCGCCGCGACGAATCGAGGAAGCGCTGATGGTCACGACCGGCATCAAGGCCAAGCACCAGCGGCTCGTGTTGCTGGTCGTCGCCCTGGTCGTGCTGATCGGGGCTGGGCTGCTGGCCGCCTGGGCGCTGCGCAATCAGGCAAGCTACTTTTACGTTCCCAGCGAGATCGTCGCCAAGCCGCCCGAGCCGGACCGCGCCGTGCGCCTCGGCGGCATGGTGGAGAAGGGCTCGCTCAAGACCGCGGCGGACGGCGTGACGATCAATTTCGCCGTGCAGGATGGCAAGGCGACGGTGCCCGTCACCTTCAGGGGCATCGTGCCGTCGCTGTTCGTCGAGGGTTCCGGCGTCGTCGCGGAAGGACGGATGGGCGCTGACGGGACTTTCGTCGCCGACAACCTCCTCGCCAAGCATGACGAGAACTACGTCCCGCGCGAGATGCAGGAGATGTCCAGGGACCAGCTCAAGCAGGTGGTGGCGGAAACGCAATGATCGCCGAACTGGGACTCGCCGCGCTGTGGCTCGCCGCCGCGCTGGCCGGATTGCAACTGCTGGCCGGAGCGCTGGGCCTCACCGCACGCGGCGTTGCTCTTGGCGGCGCGGTGCGGCCGGTCGCCGTCGTTCAGGGACTGTTGGCATTGCTGGCATTCGCCTGCCTGATCTACGTGTTTTCCGTAACCGACCTGTCGGTGAAGCTGGTCGCGCTCAATTCGCATTCGATGAAGCCGCTGGTGTTCAAGGTCGCCGGGGTCTGGGGCAACCACGAGGGCTCGATGCTGCTGTGGGTGACCGTCATGGGCATGGCCGGCGCCTTCGTCGCGCTGCTCGAACGGCGGCTGCCCGAGCGGACCATGCTGGCGACGCTGGCGGGCCAGGCTTTCGTGAGCCTCGGTTTCTATGCCTTCCTGTTGCTTGCCTCGAACCCCTTCGAGCGCCTGTCGCCGGTTCCGGCCGAGGGCAATGGGCTCAACCCGCTGCTGCAGGACCTCGGCCTCGCGTTCCATCCCCCGACGCTGTACCTCGGCTACGTCGGGCTCTCCATCGCCTTCAGCTTCGCTATCGGCGCACTTGTGACGAGAGAAGTCGGGCCGACCTTTGCCAGGGCCATGCGGCCATGGGTGCTGGGCGCGTGGATATTCCTGACCGTGGGCATCGCGGCGGGTTCCTATTGGGCCTATTACGAACTGGGCTGGGGCGGCTGGTGGTTCTGGGACCCGGTCGAGAACGCTTCGCTGATGCCGTGGCTGGCGGCCACCGCGCTGCTTCATTCGTGCAGCGTGCTGGCCTCACGCGATGCGCTGCGGTCGTGGACGGTGATGCTGGGCGTGGTCGCCTTCTCGATGTCGATGATCGGGACATTCCTCGTCCGCTCGGGCATCCTGACGAGCGTTCACGCTTTCGCTGTCGACCCGCAGCGCGGCACCTTCATCCTGGCGCTGCTGGCGATCTACATCGGCGGCGCACTGACGCTGTTCGGCCTGCGCGCATCCACGGTAACCGAGGGCGAGCATTTCGCCCTCGTCAGCCGCGAGGGTGCGCTGGTGTTCAACAACGTCATGCTCTCGGCGATCCTCGGCATCGTGCTGTTCGGCACGCTCTACCCGCTGGTGGCCGAGGCGATGGGCGCCAAGGTCTCGGTCGGGCCGCCGTACTTCAATCCGATGAGCGCGCTGTTTGCACTGCCGATGCTGGTGGTGCTGGCGGTGGGTCCGCTGCTGCGCTGGCGGCGCGACAGGTTCGCGCGGGTAGGCAGGGGGTTGGTGATCCCGGCGATGCTCGTCGTCGCGGCGGGGATCGCGCTGGTCGTGATCGGCGGCGTCGCGCTGTTGCCGTTCCTCGGCCTTGCGATGGCGGTGGGGCTCGGCTGGGCGAGCGTGCTGCCGCTCAGGGGGCGCAACTTGCGCCGCACCCCATTGCCGGTCTGGGGCATGGTCGTGGCGCACTTTGGGATCGCCGTGTCGCTTTTCGGTATGAGCAGCGAAAGCGCCTTCTCGGTCGAGAAGCTGGTGGCCGTGCGCATCGGCGAGATCACGCAGGTGGGGCCGTGGGGCGTCAAGCTCGACACGGTCGAGCCGGTCGCCGGACCCAACTGGACCGCGCTCGAGGCGCGATTGCTGGTCCGCTACGGGACGGACGGCAAGGTGACGCGGATGCTGCCGCAGTCGCGCAGCTTCTGGGCGCCGCCGCAGCAGACGAGCGAATCGGCGCTGCTGACGCGCTGGAACGGCCAGCTCTACGCTGTGCTCGGCGGCGAGGCTCCCGGGGCCGGCGGCAAGGACGGCGACGGCCGCTGGCAGCTTCGCCTGTGGTGGAAGCCTTTCGTGCCGCTGATCTGGCTCGGCGGACTGTTGATCGCGCTCGGCGGGGTGTTGGCGCTGGTCGGGCATGTGAGCGCGGACCTGCGCCGCAGCATCGTCCGGGGCAAGATCGCCTATCGCCGGGAGAGGCAGGGGCGATGAGCGGCATGCCTCCCAAGGGGCCCCGCTGGGCCATCTGGCTGCCGCTGGCGCTGTTCCTCGGCTTCGTGGCGCTGGTGATGATCGGGCTCTACCGGCCGGCGGACCGGAACGTCGCCAGCGCGCTGGTCGGCAAGCAGATGCCGCAGTTCGACCTTCCGGCCGCACTGCCCGGCCGTCCGGGGCTGGACAGCAGGCTGCTCGCCAACGGCAAGCCGCATCTCGTGAACATCTTCGCCAGTTGGTGCGTGCCGTGCCGCGTGGAAGCGCCCCAACTTGGCGAACTCGCGAAGGCGGGCGTGCCGATCGAGGGCATCTCGGTCCGTGACACGACCGAGAACCTGCACACTTTCCTCGAGGAAAACGGCGATCCGTTCCAGCGCATCGGCGCGGACGACGACGGCAAGGTCCAGCTTGCGCTCGGCTCCTCGGGCGTGCCGGAAACTTACGTTGTCGATGGGCGCGGTCGCATCGTCTACCAGCACATCGGCGAAATCCGGCCCGAGCATCTCGGCCTGCTACTCGCCAAGCTGAAGGAGGCGGGCGAGTGAGGCGGCTAATGGCCTTTGCCGCGCTGGCGCTCGCCGCCGCGCCGGTTCTTGCGCAGGAGGAGCAGTCCACCGCGCCTTACGCCTATCGGCAGCTCGACGATCCGGCAAAAGAGGCGAAGGCGCAGGACCTCATGGAATCGCTGCGTTGCCTGCAGTGCCAGGGTCAGTCGATCGCCGATTCGGATGCGCCG
>DATKFS010000213.1:0-6360 GCA_035511275.1 Novosphingobium sp. | reverse complement strand
GGGCTTGCCGTACCAGCCGAGCTGCTGGGTGCCGCGCACGGAGGTCGCCGCCAGTTCCTCGTTGAGGCCGGGCTCGAAGCGGATGTCGTGGGCGGTGAGCAGTTTCTCGCTCGCCCAGAGCTGAGCGTCGAGCGTGGTGATCGGCGAGCCGCGGTAGCCGGTGACGTAGCCCGCCGTGCTCAGCCCGTCCGCCTTGTCACGCCGCGCCTGGTCGAGCAGCAGGCGCACTACCCCCTGCAGCGCGGAGAGCATGACCTGTCCTTCGCCTTGCACGTACTTGTCATCGAGCGTGACGACCGACTTGGTCACTCTTTTCCCCGGGGGTCATGGTTGTTGGCCATGGCCTTCCAGATGGCGCGGGGCGGTGCAAGCGAGCGGGGCCGCTTGCACTGCGGCGGTCAAGCCGGGTTGCGGGGGAGCGCACGTTGAACTGCCCATCGGTCATCCCGGCGGAAGCCGGGGCCGGCGCCTCAAGGGTACACAGCGATCCCGGATCAAGTCCGGGATGACGTCAAGAAGCGATCTTCGCCGCCAGTTCCGGAACGTCCGCCAGCGCCCGCAGCGCGTCGTTGAGGTGGGTGCAGCCCTCCGGCCCGCGCAGCTGCGCCAGCACTTCCTCGCGGATATCGCCGAGGCTCCGGCCGACGAGGCGCTGCGTGTTGTGCACGGCGCCGGGGCATTCGGGGAACGGCAGGATGCGCGCCTCGGGCTCCATCGTGAGCACTTCGAGCGTCGTGATGTCCGCCGTGGCGCGCAAGTTGTACTCGTGGATGGCGACGCGCCCGGCATGGGGGCGGGTGGCGCTGTCCTGGAAGGCGGAGTCGATGCGGATCACGCCGGCCGCCTCGTCCCGCGTGACGTCGATGCGGCGGGCGCGGCGGAAGCCGGCACCGTCACGGTCCGAAAGCGGGTGCCAGCCCTGCGGGTCGAGCGGGTTGCGCACGTCGCCCGCCTCGGCGCTGGCGACATCGGTCGGCACCCCGCCCGGCTGCACGCCGCTGTTCCCCTCCGCAAGGCCCCAGCACACGTTGACGCGCTGCGCCATGAGCGCGGCGTGCTGTTCCTCGCCCAGCCGCTGGCGAATGCGCTCGGCCCAGTCGGGATGCCACTGCGACCATGCGAAAGCGCTGACCAGCGCGGTGCCGGACAGGTCGTCGAGCACGAGGTAGAGCGGATGCGCGAGGTCGGGCATGACCTCGCGCAGCAGGGCCCGCAAGTGTCCGCCCGCCCGCGCGCCGACCAGTCGCTCCAGAGCCTCGGACCACGGCTCGGCGGTGATCGCGGTGATGGTCTTGTCCTCGGTCATGCGCACTTCGAAGCGCGCCTGCGCGAGGGTCAGGCCATCCTCCCCCGCGACCGGGGTCCACAAGTCGCGCGCGGCGCCGATGAAGAGGCGCTGGCCCTCGACGCCATCGGGCCACGAGACGTCGATGCTGGTGGTCCGCCGCACCGAGCCCGCCACCCGCGCGGGGGCGGGATTGGCGGTGCTGCGCGGCGGGCGCGGGAGAGTGATGCTGTCCATGTGATCCACGCTGAACCTCGCCGCGCGCCGGATCAACCCTCCGGCGCGACGCGGACCAGCAGCTTGCCGACGTGGTCATGGCCGGAAAACACGCTGGAAAAGGCCTGCGGAGCCGCTTCCAGCCCCTCGACCACGGACTCGGCGAAGCGGATCTGCCCCGCCTTCATCCACCCGGCGATGTCCTCCAGCCCCTTTTTCCCGGCGAAGATCCCGGCGAATCCCTTGATCTCAAGCGCCTTGGCCATGATCTGGCGGTAGAAGCCGGGCAGGTGATCGGGGCCAGGCCCCTCCATACCGACGCCGTAGTAGGCGATGAAGCCGCACATCGGCATCCGCGCCCCGCGCTTGAGGTGGGGGAGCACCGCCATGGTCACGTCGCCGCCGACATTGTCGAGGTAGACCTCGGCCCCCTCAGGCAGCGCGGCCTTCAATTGCTCGGCGAAGTCGGGGGCCTTGTAGTCCGCCACCGCAGCGAAGCCGAGGTCGAGCAGCGCCGCGCACTTGGATGCGCCGCCCGCGATGCCCACTGCCCGGCCGCCCAGCACCTTGACGATCTGCCCGGCAATCGAGCCCACTGCCCCGGCGGCGGCGGAGATCACCACGGCCTCGCCCGCCTTGACCTTGCCGACGTTGACGATGCCCTCATACGCCGTCTGCCCCGGCCCGCCGAGCGCGCCGAGCGCGGTAGAGACCGGCGCCAGCGAGGCGTCGACCTTGCGCGGGGGACCCCGGTAGTCGCTCTGATCAGGGGCTACGACGCAGTATTCCTGCCAGCCCGAGCGGCCTTCCACCACGTCGCCGACCGCATAGTCCGGGTGGTTGGAGGCGACGACTTCGCACACCGTCGGGCCCACCATGACCGCGCCAAGGTCCATCCGCGTCGCACCCGAAAGCAGCTGTTCGTCGAGCGAGAAGCGGATCAGCGGATCGACCGCCAGCCACAGCGTCTTGAGCAGTATCTCGCGCTCGCCGGGCCGGGGGACGGGCACGTCCTCGATGCGAAAGTCGGAGGGCTTCGGGTTGCCCTTGGCATAGGCGGCAAGGACGACCTGCTTCATCGTGGCGCTCATTTCAGTTTCACCGTCACCGCCGTCATCCCCCGGTGTTCGAGGCCGCGATATTCCGGCTTGGGCTTGCCGGGATCGAGCGTCATGTTGGGGAAGCGGTCGAGCAGCCCGTTGATGGCGACGATCATCTCCTGTCGCGCCACCTCGATGCCGAGGCAGCGGTGCGGGCCGAAGCCGAAGCCCATGTTGGTCTGCTTCCTGCGGAAGATATCGTATTCGCCCGGACGCTCGAACACCGCCGGGTCGTGGTTGGCGGCACCGAAGGCCAGGAACACGCGGGTGCCCTCGGGGACCGGCACGCCCTCCACTTCCGCATCGGCGGTGCAGAGGCGCGGCATCATCGGGTCGGTGCAACGCCAGCGCAGCGATTCCTCGACCGCCAGTTCCACCAGCGAGCGGTCGTCGCGGCAAGCGTCCCAGAAGTGGCGGTGTGTCATCAGCGCGTCGATGGCGATGCCGAGCTGGCGCCATGTCGTGCCGCCCCCTGCGAAGATCGCCAGCTTGCAGTAGCCGAAGATCTCGTCCTCGGTCAGCTTGCGCTTGAAGCCGTCCTCCTCGTCGACGATCTCGCTGGCGAGGAGGCCGGTGATGAGGTTGTCTCCCGGATTGCGCGTGTTCTCGGCGATGAGGCCGCGCAGGGTCTCGTCGATCCACGCGCGCGAGGCGGCGGCTTCCTCGGGGGGGAGCTTGGCGGCGCCGAAGGTCGCGCGGTTGAGCTGGTAGCGGAACTCGATCACGTCCTCGCCCTCCAGACCGATGGCGCGGGTGACGGTGGCCATCGGCAGGCGGGCGCAAAGCTGGGTGTTGAGGTCGGTCGTCTCCTCGTCCACCAGCCGGTCGAGGAGGGCGTCCACCGTTTCCTCGATCCAGCGGCGGTTCCACCAGTCGATCACCTTGGGCCGCTTGAACAGCGGCTGCGCGGCCGAGCGCAAGCGCTTGTGCGGCTTGCCCACCATCGAGAGGATCGTGGTGCCGATGGTGCGCACGCCCGGGCTCTCGTTATAGCCTTCGGAGGAGAACAGCAGGTTCTCACGGAAGCCGATCTCGCAGGCGCGGTACGAGAAGAACGTCATCGCATCGCGCGGCGGACCCATCGAATGCGCCATTTCCGGCACGCCGAGCAGTTCGCGCAAGGAGCCCTTGTGGACCGGCGCCGAATCGCGAAGCGCGTTCATGTCGTCGGTATAGTCGCGGTTGTTGTCGACCCCGGCGTTGGCGCTTTCCTTGTTGACGTCGAACATCTCGGCATAGCGCGGATTGTCGCTCATCAGCGAGGCGAGCGCGGTGCCCCCGCGCATCGGGCAGGTGGCCATGGCTCAGCCTCCCGTCTTGCGACCGGCGGAAAGCCCGCCGTCGACCGGCAGGTTCACGCCGGTGATGTTGCTCGCAAGGTCGGAGGCGAGGAACAGCGCGGCGGATGCGGTATCGCGCGGGTCGATCGCCTTGCCCAGCGGATGAGCCTTGCCCATGCCTTCGAGGATGCGCCCGCGATGCTCGCTGTCGGGGTCCATCCCGGCGTAATGGGTGAGCATCCCCGCCGGGCAGACCGCGTTGACGCGGATGCCCTTGTCGGCGACCTCGATAGCCAGCGCGCGGGTCAGTTGCACCACCGCGCCCTTGGTCGCGCCGTAGAGGACGCCGCCATAGCCCATGAGGCCCGCGACGGATGCGGTGGAGACGATGGCGCCGCCGTCACCCTGCTTCTCGAACTGGCGGATCGCCGACTGGCAGCCGTAGAGGACCCCGTTGATGTTGACGTCCTCCACCCGCTTCATCTCCTCGGGATCGCACTCGACGAGGCTGCGCAGGCCCTTGCCGGGGATCGGGCTGATGGTGATGCCGGCGTTGTTGTAGATCACGTCGAGCCGCCCGAAGCGCTCCACCGCCTTCGCCACCGCGTCATCGACGCTGGCGGGATCGGCGACGTTGCAGGTGACCGCCACCGCCTCGCCGCCCGCCGCTTTGGCGAGCGCGGCGGTTTCCTCGGCATTGGCGCCGTTGATGTCGGCGGCGATCACTTTCGCGCCATGCTCGCAGAACAGCAGCACCGCCGCGCGGCCCACGCCCGACCCCGCGCCCGTGATGAGCGCCACCTTGCCTTCTACCAGTCCTGCCATCGTGCCTCTCCCTTATGTTTTTTCCAACCGGCCCTTGCCTCAGCCGCCGATGTTGAACGTCGTCAGCATCTGGAATTCGCGCAGGCCTTCGGTGCCGCGTTCGCGGCCAAGGCCGCTCATCTTGATGCCGCCGCCGCTGGCATGGCTCGACATGACCGCGCCGTTGACGTTCACTGCCCCACTGCGGATGCGCGAGCCGATCTCAACCGCCTTCACCTTGTCCGCGCCGTGGACCCAGCCCGAAAGGCCGAAGCGGCTGTCGTTCGCCATCTCGACCGCATGGTCGAGGTCGCGGTAGCCGATGACGCTGACCACCGGCCCGAAGATCTCCTCCTGCGCGGCGGGGTTGGAATTGTCGGGCAGGTCGAGAACGGTCGGCTCCCAGTAGAAGCCCTTGTCCAGCCCCTCGGGCCGCTTGCCGCCGCAGACCACGCGCCCGCCCGCCGCGACCGCCGCCCTGGTGAAATGCTCGCAGCGGTCGCGCTGGGCGGCGCTGATGACGGGGCCGAGCTGGGTGGCGGGATCGCTGGCCGGGCCGATCTTCACGGCGGAAAGCGCCTTGGCCATGCCCTCCAGCACTTCGGCCTTGCTCTCCTGCGGCACGAACACGCGGGTGCCGAGCACGCAGCCCTGCCCCGCGTGCGAGGTGCAGACCGAGTAGGCCGCCGAGGCCGCGCGGGCGACCGAGTCCGGCAGGTAGATCTGCGCGGACTTGCCGCCCAGTTCCAGCACCAGCCGCTTGAGCGTGGGCGCCGCCTGCTCGGCCACCTTGGCGCCGACCACGCACGAGCCGGTGAACGAGACCATGTCGACGCGCGGGTCCGTGGTCATGGCGTGGCCGCCGGCAAGGCCGGGCTCGACGATCACGTTCATGACGCCGGGCGGCAGGCCCGCCTCCTCCGCCGCCGCGGCGAAGATCATCGAGGAGATCGGAGTCAGCGGATTGGGCCGCAGGATCACCGTGTCGCCCGCCATGAGCGCGGGGATCACCTTCCAGAACGCGGTATAGAACGGCACGTTGTAGGCCGAGATCGCCGAGACTACGCCGAGCGGGGTCCAGCGCTTGAGGCTCTGCACCGTGAAGTAGGGGTTGACCCGCTCGTGCAGCGGGAGGGGGTTCTCCTCCAGCTCGGGCAGGCGCAGGAACATGTCGATGATCTCGTCGGTCATTCGCAGCGGATGATGGACCTGCGCGCCCATGACGGTGGAGGAGACGGGGCACCCCGCCTCGTCGATCGCGCATTCCTTCAGCCAGTCGGCGCGTTTGCGCATCGCCTCGCCGAAGCGGGTCATCACGGCGGCGCGCTCCTTCATGGTGAGGCCCGACCATGCGCCGGAATCGAAGGCCCGCCGCGCCGCGCCGATCGCCGCGTCCGCCTGCCCGGCGGAGACGCCGACGACCTCGGCCACCACCGATTCGTTCGACGGATTCTGCACTTCGAAATGTTCGCCCTCGCCCTTCACGAAGGCGCCGTCGATGTACCCTGCGTATTCCAAGCGAGACTCTCCCAAAGAGTTCGTATTTGTGAATTATTATTCGACACGGAGACTAGCCGAGCATCGGGGGTGCGTCAATTGCGGCTTGGGCGACCCACCTCGCGCTTATGCGAGGAGGCCGGTGCGCCTCACACTGGTGGCCGGCCAGATCGCCCAC
>DATKFS010000212.1:0-5271 GCA_035511275.1 Novosphingobium sp. | reverse complement strand
ACGAACAGGTCCACGAAGCCACCGCCGCCCGCGACGTGCTGCTCGCGCAGCTGGCGGTGGAGGGCCGGTGATCGGTATTCCCGAACTGCTGCGACAGGTTCCCGAGGAGGAAACGCAGCTGTTCGGGCGATCGATCGACGACGGTGTCGAGGATGGCTTCTTCGCGGTCGCGGCCAGCTTCGAATATTGGCCGCGACTGGAATGGCACAATGGACTTCCCCTGGAGGAGGCGCCTTGGTGCGGGTCCCGGCAGAAGCAGCGGATTCCGGTTTCCGTCCTGCCGCCGCTCGACGTCACGTTCGACGGCTTCGGCGAGAACATCGTCGATTTCTATGGCACCGGTTGCCAAGCCTGGCTCGTCTCCGACCGCCTGGTCACGCTGATCGAGGAACTGGACCCCGGTTCGCTCGACCGGATCCCGGTGCGGATCGAGACGCAGGACGGCACGATTGACTACAACCTGGTCATGCCGTCGCGGAACCTCGAAGTGGTCGATCCGCTACGTACCGATGTGCTGGTGGCCGACAGGAACTACGGCGGGCACTGGCTTCGCAGCGTGCAGTTTCCCGGCGGCGTGGTGTTCAGGACGGACGAGCTCGCCGGCGTCCATTCGTTCTCGGATATCGACGTGCATGGCTGGTTCTGGTCGCGCCGCCTGATCGATGCGGCGAAGGCGGGCGGGATCAAGGGGCTCTATACCAGCCGGGCCGGCGTGGTTACGAGCGTTGCCATCGACAGCCTCTAGGCGCAGATCGCGAGGGCTCGCTGCGGGCAAGCGCATCGACCCATGCCGCGATTCACGGGAGACGAGACAGTGCGAGACGACTTGAGCACCCCGCGGACCAGCACGCCCGGCGGAGCGGCGGACGGGCACCGCCGGCGCCTGTCGGCCCCGGCATGATCCACCAGTTCCACCCATCGATCCTGCGCGAATACGACATCCGCGGCGTGGTCGGCGAGACGCTGTTCGAGGCGGATGCCCATGCCATAGGCCGCTGCTTTGCGACCATCCTGAGGCAATCGGGCGGGCGCAAGGCGGCCGTGGGGTTCGATGGTCGGCTCAGTTCGCCGATGCTGGAACAGGCGCTGGTGGCGGGGCTCACCGCCGGCGGGGTGGACGTGGTGCGCATCGGCCTGGCAGCAACGCCGATGCTCTATTTCGCCGAGGCCTCAGCCGAAGACGTGCAGGGCGGCATTCAGGTAACTGGCAGCCACAATCCCGCAGATCACAACGGTTTCAAGATGGTACTTGGTGGCCGCCCGTTTTTCGGTGCGGACATTCGGCGGCTCGGCGCGATGGCGGCGGGCGGAAGCGCGGCGGCGGAGCGGGACGAAGCGGCCGGTCACATCGAGCCGCGCGAGGTCCTTGGGGCTTATGTCGACCGGCTGCTCGAAGGGCTGGCGGGTGTCCATGCGGATCACCTTGGCGCGCTGCGCATCGGCTGGGACGCCGGCAACGGTGCTGCCGGTCCCGCCCTCGAACTCCTTGCTTCGCGTCTGCCCGGCGAACACCATCTGCTTTACTCCGAAGTGGACGGGCGGTTTCCCAACCACCATCCCGATCCGACCGTGGAGGAGAACCTCGCAGACCTGCGCGCGCTCGTCGCGGCCAAGAACCTCGATTTCGGAGTGGCTTTCGATGGCGACGCCGACCGCATGGGCGTTGTCGATGCGCGGGGCCGGGTGATCGACGCCGACCAGATCCTCACGATCTACGCGCGCGACGTGCTGGCGCGTTGCCCGGGCGCCACCGTGGTCGCCGACGTGAAGGCCTCGCGGCTCGTCTTCGACACCGTGCGCGCGCTTGGCGGCCGGGCCGAGATGGCGCCTTCCGGGCATTCGCATATCAAGTCCAGAATGAAGGCAACCGGCGCGCTGCTGGGCGGGGAGACCAGCGGGCACTTCTTCCTCGCCGACGATTACTACGGTTTCGACGACGGTCTCTACGCCGCAGTCCGCCTCATCGCCGCCACCGCGCGACTGGGCGCCCCGGTGACTGCCCTGCGCGACGCGATGCCCGCCATGCACAACACTCCCGAACTGCGCTTCGCCGTCCCCGAGGCGCGCAAGTTCGCCGCCGTCGAGGAAGTCCGCGCCCGGCTGGTGGAGGTGGGCGAGAAGGTGAACGCCCTCGATGGCGTGCGCGTCGATACGCCGGACGGCTGGTGGCTGCTGCGCGCCTCGAACACGCAGGAAGCGCTCACCGCGCGGGCCGAGAGCGATAGCGCCGAGGGGCTCGGGCGGCTGGTGGCGGAGATCGACCGGCAGCTCGCGTTGTCGGGCCTGTCGCGCTGACAGGGGCGGACGTTCCAGGCTCATCGACCCGGATGCCCACGTCGTCCCCGTCTCGGCCAGCGGGCCCTGCTTTCGCGGGGACGGCGGATGGCTAGCGCCTCACGCAACCCCGACGACAGCGATGCTTTTTCCTGAGCGTGCAGATATGGTCCCCCCAATGAGCGAACCCGCCATCCCGCCCGAGATCGCCGGCTGGTTCGACGCGCGCGGCTGGCGGGTGCGGCGCCACCAGCAGGAGATGCTCGCCGCTGCCGACCGGGGCCATCACGCGCTGCTGGTGGCGGATACCGGGGCGGGCAAGACGCTCTCGGGCTTCCTGCCGACGCTCGCCGCGTTCTGTCCCTCGCGCCTTGAGGGCAAGGTGCCCGAGGGCCTGCATACGCTCTATGTCTCGCCGCTGAAGGCGCTGGCGACCGACGTGCAGCGCAACCTCATCGCGCCGATCGAGGAGATCGGCCTCCCCATCCGCGTCGAGACCCGCAGCGGCGACACCCCGTCCGACCGCAAGGCCCGCCAGCGCGCGCGGCCGCCGCATGTGCTGCTGACGACGCCCGAATCGCTCTCGCTGCTGCTGAGCTATCCCGAGGCGCCTACGCTGTTCGCGGGGCTCAGGCGCGTGGTGATCGACGAGGTCCACGCCTTCGCCACCGGCAAGCGCGGCGACCTCCTCGCGCTGTCGCTGGCGCGGCTCCAGGCGATCAACCCGGCGCTGCAGCGCGCCGCGCTCTCGGCGACGCTGGCCGACCCCGACGAGTATCGCGGCTGGCTGGCGCCATGGGGCGAGATCGACGGGGTGGAACTGGTCCACGGCGAGCCCGGCGCCGATCCGCAAGTCGACATCCTGCTCCCCCGCGAGGAGCGCATCCCGTGGAGCGGCCATGCCGCGACATGGGCGATCCCGCAGCTGATCGAGCAGATCCGTAGCCACCGCACCACGCTGGTCTTCACGAACACGCGCTTCCTCGCCGAGTACATCTTCCAGGAGCTGTGGGACGCGAACGAGGGCAACCTGCCGATCGGCATCCACCACGGCTCGCTCTCGAAGGAAGCGCGCCGCAAGGTGGAGGCGGCGATGGCGGACGGGAAACTGCGGGCGCTGGTCTGCACCGCCAGCCTCGACCTCGGCATCGACTGGGGGGATATCGACCTCGTGGTCCAGATGGGCGCGCCCAAGGGCTCGTCGCGGCTGCTGCAGCGGATCGGGCGCGCCAACCACCGGCTCGATACCCCAAGTGAGGCGGTGCTGGTGCCAGGCAACCGCTTCGAATTCCTCGAGGCGTTCGCGGCGCAGGAAGCAGTGCGGCAGGGGCAGCGCGACGGCGATCCGTTCCGCCCCGGCGGGCTCGACGTGCTGGCCCAGCACGTCATGGCGGTGGCCTGCGCCGGCCCGTTCCGCGAGGAGGACCTGCTGGCCGAGGTCCGCTCCAGCCTCGCCTATGCCTGGGTGGACGAGGCGATGTTCGCCCGCGTGCTGGAGTTCGTGGCGACCGGCGGATACGCGCTGCGCTCCTACGACCGCTTCCGCCGCATCGTGCGCGACCGGGACGGGACCTGGCGGCTGACCCATCCGGAACATGCCGCGCGGCACCGGCTGAACGCGGGCATCATCGTCGATGCCGAGATGCTCGACGTGCGCTTCCGCAACGGGCGCTCGCTCGGCAAGGTGGAAGAGGGCTTCGGGGCCAGCCTCGAGCCGGGGGACACCTTCCGTTTCGCCGGCATGGACCTCGAGGTCGAATCGCTCAAGGACCTCGAACTGATCGTGCGCGCGGCCAAGCGCTCGGCCACGATCCCGAGCTATTCCGGGCAGCGCATGCCGATCTCCACGCATCTGGCCGACCGGGTGCGGACGATGCTGTCCGACCGCGCGGGCTGGGCGCGCTTCCCCGACGACGTGCGCGAATGGCTGGAGGTGCAGGACTGGCGCTCACACCTCCCCGCGCCGGGGCGGCTGCTGGTGGAGAGCTTCCCGCACCGGGGCCTCGAATATACCAGCTACTATACCTTCGAGGGGTGGAACGCGAACCAGTCGCTCGGGAT
The DNA here is from genome assembly GCA_035511275.1 of Novosphingobium sp. Lineage (GTDB taxonomy): Bacteria > Pseudomonadota > Alphaproteobacteria > Sphingomonadales > Sphingomonadaceae > Novosphingobium. The sequence continues at coordinate 936 of DATKFS010000212.1, read as the reverse complement.
GCTCATCACGCGGCGGATGGAGGACCGGGGGCTCGGCCCGCTGGGCTTCGTCGCCACCGACTACACGCTCGTCGTCTGGGGACTGAAAGCGGTGGAGGAACCCGCCGCGCTGCTCTCGCCCGATATCCTGACGCACGAGTTCGTGGACTGGGTGCAGCAGTCGTACCTCCTGCGCCGCGCCTTCCGCGAGGTGGCGGTGATCTCCGGCCTCGTCGAGCGGCAGCAGCCGGGCAAGCGCAAGTCGGGACGGCAGGTGACGTTCTCCACCGACCTCATCTACGATGTGCTGCGCAAGTACGAGCCCGACCACCTGCTGATCCAGGCCGCCTGGGCCGACGCGCGCTCGCGCATGACCGACGTGGCGCGCGTCGCCGACGTGCTCGACCGCGCGGCGAAGGAAGTGGACCACGTCATTCTCGACCGCATCAGCCCGCTGTCGGTTCCGGCTCTGTCTATGATCGGGCGCGAAAGCCTGCCTTCGGGCGCGGCGGACGACGACCTCCTGCTGGAGGCCGAGAGCCTGGCCTCGGTGGCGATGCGGGTAGACCCGGTCGAGGACGACTAAATCCTCCCTGTCGCGAAGCGATGGGGAGGGGGACCGCCGACGTAGTCGGTGGTGGAGGGGTGAGAAAACACCTCCGTCAGCCCTGCGGGCTGCCACCTCCCCATTGCTGCGCAACAGGGAGGATTTTGGACACACGAAAACGCCCGCTGGCGAGTGCGGGCCTTACGCCGGGGAAATTCGCGCGAGAACCGAGGTAACATCGGGTCGGCGTCTTGGAGCGCCCATGCTTATGGGCTGCGAGTTTTCCTGCCTTGCGAGCGCGCGCCGGGTAAAGGCAGGTCAGCCCGGCTTGGCCTTTAGTTCCATAGATCGGTGCTTCGCTGCGATGGGGCACGCGTCGAGCGCAGGCGAGGGGACTTCCGGGAAACCAT
>DATKFS010000211.1:0-12707 GCA_035511275.1 Novosphingobium sp. | reverse complement strand
GCTGCCCGCTTCGGCGTCGCCGCCATGCCGCCGAAGGCGACGCGCGCCGAGGTGATCGTGCCCTCGCGCACGGTGAGCGCGAAGGCGCCGCAGACGGCCGAGATGTCGCTGTCGAACCGGCGCGAGAGCTTGGCGATATGGGTTACCGCGTGCGGCCCGGGGCGCGGGATGCGCACCGATTCCACGAACTCGCCGGGCTGCCGGTCCTGCCTGCCATAGGCGAGGAAGTAGTCCTCCAGCGCCATGGTGCGGCGACCCGAGGCGCTGCGCAGGGTCAGCTCGGCCCCGAGCGCGATGAGCGCGGGCGGGCCGTCGCCGATGGGCGAACCGTTGGCGATATTGCCGCCGACGGTCCCGGCGTTGCGCACCTGCAGGCCCCCGATCCGCCGCACCAGTTCGCCAAGGTCCGGGTGCAGGCGCGCCATGGCGGCATGGGCGTCGGCATAGCGCACCCCGGCGCCCAGCGTCAGCGCCTCCCCGGTTTCCTCGATCCTTGCGAGGTCGGCGATGTCGCCGAGGAAGATCACGGTGCCGAGGTCACGCAGGCCCTTGGTGACCCAGAGGCCGACGTCTGTGGCGCCCGCGACGAGCCGGGCGTCGGGATGCTCCGCCAGCAATGCGGCCAGTTCGTCGGACGAGCGCGGCGCGAACCAGCGACGGCCCTGCCATTCGCCCGAGGCGGCTTCCCCGGCGATGGCCTTGAGGCTTTCGAGAATCGCGGCATCCTCGGTCTCGCCAGGCGCGGTGTTTTCGCCCGCCTCGAGGATCGGGCCATAGCCGGTGCAGCGGCACAGGTTCCCCGCGATCACGTCGGCGACGGGAAGGTCGCAGCCCTTAGCGCCGATGGTCCGGCCGTGGAGCGACATCACGAAGCCCGGCGTGCAGAACCCGCACTGCGAGCTGCCGTTCGCCGCCATCGCGTCCTGAACCGGGCAGAGCGCGCCGTCCTCGGCCCTGAGGCTCTCGACCGTCATCAGCGCCTTGCCGTTCACCATGGGGAGGAACTGGATGCAGGCATTCACCGCGCGCCAGGCCAGCCCCCCGGGCTCGCCCCCGTCATCGCCCTCCGGGGTGCCGACGAGGACGGTGCAGGCGCCGCAGTCGCCCTCGGCGCAGCCTTCCTTGGTGCCGGTGCGGCGCAGCTTGTAGCGCAAGTGGTCGAGCAGGGTCGCCGTGGGATCGACCTGCGGCAGGTCGACCACTTCGCCGTCGAGGAGGAAACGCACGCCCATTCAGCTCCCCCGGTAGGTCGAATAGCCGAAGGGCGAGACCAGCAACGGCACATGGTAGTGGCCCGAGGGGTCGGCGATGCCGAAGTCGATCGAGACGCGGTCGAGGAACGGCGGTTCGGGCAGATGGACGCCGCGCCCACGGAAGTAGGCGGCGACCGCGAAGGTCAGTCGGTACGTGCCCGTAGGCAGCTCGGGGATACCCGGGCAGCGGCCGTCGGCATTGGTCTCGCCCTCGAACAGCACGGTGCCGGATTCGGTGGTGAGCACCAGCGAGACGCCGGCGGCGGGACTGCCGTGGGCGGTGTCGAGGACGTGGGTGGACAGCGTGCTCATGCCGCCGCCTCCCGAGGCCATTGCCCGAGGAACTCGTGCTCGTCGTAGGCAAGGAAGTCCTCGACCAGCGCGTCGCGGTCATCGAGGAACAACTGGTCGGCGACGCCCTTGACCAGACGCGGCAGCGCGTTGTGCAGCCCGGACAGCGCCGAGGCGGAAAGGCCGAGGCTGACCAGCGCGGAATAGTTGAACGCGAACAGCCCGTGCAGCGGCGCACCGTCCACGCCCTCCCGCGGGAGGAACTCGAAGGCGTCGCCGAGATAGGGGTGCGCATCGATCAGCGCGTTGCGCGCGCCGGTCGGGGTGACGCGGTCGCCCCAGCGGGCGATGAGATGGGCCACCTCGCCCAGCTCGGGACGCAGGCCGGGGTCGCTCAGGAGGCCGGTGGAGATCACCACGAAGTCGAAGTCGTGATGGCCGTGCGGGCTGGTGACGCGCACGATGCTCCCACGGGCACCGCCATGTTCGGCTACGTCGATCCAAGGTGCGCCCAGGTGCAGTGTAAAGCCGGGCCAGGACGCGGCGCGCTCGAAGGTATCGTTGGTCGGCGGCTGGTTGTGGCCGAGGAAAGCGTCCATCGCCGCGTACTTGGTGGCATCGTCGAGAGCGGGGTAGCGGGCGGTGAAGCCCACGCGCTCCATGAAGCGGATCGGGTTGATGCGCGGCAGTTCCTTGCGGCGCATGAACACTTCGGCCGCCGCCACGCCCTGCGTCAACGCATGGTTCGCGTTGTCGAACGCCGAGGCGCCGCCGCCGAGAATGCCGATGCGCTTTCCATGAAGTTCAGAGAAATCAATCGGTTCACTGGTGTGTGCCCAGAGCGACTTGGGCAGGTTGTCGCGCACCATGGCCGGCGTGTGCCACTCCCCGCCGCCCTGGATACCGGTCGCCAGCACGACCTTGCGCGCCAGCACCGGAGCGCGGCCCTCGAAGTGCAGGCGGTGCTGGCCGGCCCCGGGCAGCGGCTCGATCCGCGTGAGCTTCGCGCCGTTCTGCACCGGCAGGTCGAGCACGCGGCGATACCAGCGCAGGTACGCCATCCAGTCGCCCCGCGCGATCTTGTCGACCGCGTCCCAGCCCGCCGCCCCGTGCTGGGCCTCCCACCACGCGCGGTAGGTCAGGGAGGGGACACCAAAATCTATGGGATTCAAATGCTTGGGCGTGCGCAGCGTGACCATCCGCGCGTAAGTTTCCCAGGGCCCCTCGAACCCGGCCTCGTTCTCGTCGAAGACCACCACGTTGATAACGCCTTCCCGGCGCAGGCCCAGCGCGGCGGAAAGCCCGCACTGCCCGCCGCCGATCACCGCGACGTCGAGCACCGGCTCGCCCTCGAAAGTACGGGGGCGCACCCATTCGGGCCGGTGGAAGCCGATGAGGTCGAGGTCGCGGGCAAGCCGCGCCTCCAGGGCCGGAAGGCCGATCACGTCGCTCATTTCGAATCCGCTCATTGGGCGTCTTTCAGGCGCAGGCGCACGATCTCGCCGATCTGCCCGAGCGCCGTCGCGATCTCCGCCTCGCGCTCGTTGCCGAGGCGGCGTTCCATCGAACTCAGGATACCAGCCTTGTCGGTCAGGCGCACGCAGATGATGAAGGGGAAGCCGAACCGCTCGCGGTAGGCGGCGTTGAGGGTGTGGAACTGGTCGAACTCGCCCGGCGTCAGGCGATCGAGCCCGGCGCTGGCCTGCTCGGAAGCGCTGGCGTCGGTAAGCGTGCGGTCGATCGCCGCCTTCCCCGCGAGTTCGGGGTGCGCGCGGATAAGGGCGAGCTGTTCCTCGGGGGTCGCGTCGTACATCACGGCCATGAGGTCCGCATGGCGATCGCCGCTGGAGGGCCGCGCGTCGGCGCGCTCCTCGACCCAGGGACTGTGTTCAAACAGGGCGGTCACGAAGTGCTCCCCTCAAGGCTGACATGGGCGGAGACGACCTTCCAGCCGTCGTCGAATTTCACCCAGGATTGCGTCTGGCGGCCGCGGCGCTCGGAGCCGTCGCGGAAGAATTCGGCGTCGGCGGTGGCGAAAGCGTCCCCGTAGACGGTGATCGCCACGCGCCCGAGCCGGCGCTGGGGCGAGCCGCCACGTCCCTTGCGGAACGCGCGGATTTCCTCGATTCCGTAGAGCACTTCGCCCACGCCGTAGCGGTTGGTGGTGGGCGCATCGTGGAACAGCGCATCCATCGCCGGGATATCGTCGGCCATCAGCGCCAGCTCGTAGGAGTGGAAGGCATGGGTGACCTGCGCCAGCAGCACCGGGTCATTGATCCGCATGGGGATGCACCTCCATCCAGTGCCGCGCGATGTCGATCCGCCGGGCGACCCAGGCATCGCCGCTGGCCATCACATGGTCGAGGAACCGGGCAAGCCAGCGCGCGCGGCCGGGCTTTCCGGCGATGCGGGCGTGGAGGCCCACCGACATCATCCGCCCGCCCTCCTCGCGCAACTGGTCGAAAGTGTCGCGCATGTGGCGGAAGAACTGCTCGCCCTCGGTGAAGCCGTTGAGCGCGACGATCTTCATGTCGTTCACGTCGAGGGTATAGGGGACGATCAACTGCGGCCTGCCATGGCGGGTGTCCCAATAGGGCAGGTCGTCGGCGTAGCTGTCGGCATCGTAGAGGAAGCCGCCTTCCTCGGCCACCAGCCTTGCGGTGTTGGGCGAGGTGCGGCCCTGATACCAGCCGAGCGGGCGCTGGCCGGTGAGCTTTTCGTGCAGGGCAATGGCCTGCGCGATGTGGTCGCGCTCGACGTCCTCGGAGACGTACTGGTAGTCGATCCAGCGGTAGCCGTGGCTGGCGATTTCCCAGTCGGCGGCGAGCATGGCCGTGACCGCCTCGGGGTTCATCTCCATGGCCTTCGCCACGCCGAAGACGGTGACCGGCAATCCGCGCTCGGTGAACAGGCGGTGGAGGCGCCAGAATCCGGCGCGGCTGCCGTATTCGTAGAGGCTCTCCATCGCCATGGCGCGGTCGGGGTGACTGCCCGCGCCGACCATCTCCGACAGGAACGCCTCGGAGCCCTTGTCGCCATTAAGGACGGAGTTCTCGGCGCCCTCCTCGTAGTTGACCACGAACTGCACCGCCACGCGGGCGCCGTTCGGCCACTGCGGGTCGGGCGGGGTCGGGCCGTAGCCGACGAGGTCGCGCGCGGTCATGACCACACCGCCGTGCTGTGGTCCTTCGACAAGCTCAGGACGAGCGGGCTGGGAACATGGCCCACCCTGGAGTTCCGCTCAGGCTGAGCCTGTCGAAGCCCCCGCGTGAATAGCGACGCCGTCACGGCTGCTCTCCCGGAGCCAGACGCAGGTCCCAAGCCTCGATCGCCGCCGGAACCGCCGCGCCCAGCGGCAGCGCGAAACCTTCCATCCTGAGGCACGCTTCCAGCGCCGCGAGGGTCAGCAGGACCTTGTGCTTCATCGCGTTATAGCCCATCGCGCCGAGCCGCCAGACCTTGCCCTGCAGTGGCCCGAAGGCGGTGCCGATCTCGATCTCGAACAACTCGCGCATGGCCTTTCGCACGGCCTCGCCGTCGACGCCCTCGGGGATGTGGACGCCCGTGACGTTGGTCATCCGGTAACGGTCGTCGCCGAAGACGGTGAGGCCCATGGCGCGCAGGCCGGCGGTCATCGCGCGGCCTGCGGCGGCGTGGCGGGCGTAGCGCGCCTCCAGCCCCTCGCCCAGCATGAGCCTGGCGCATTCGCGCGCGGCATAGAGCATCGAGGTCGCCTCGGTGTGGTGGTTGAGGCGCTTTTCGGACCAGTAGTCCATGATCATGGCGAGGTCGAAGTAGTTCGAACCGATGCGCGGCCCCTGCCCGTCGACCATGCCCGCCGCCCGGATGCCCTGTTCGACATGGCGGCGGCGGCCGATATGCGCGGCAGCCTTGTCGGAGATGGTGATGGGCGCGGAGCCCGAAGGTCCGCCGAGGCACTTCTGCAGACCGCCGGTGACCACGTCCACGCCCCAGCGGTCGGCGGCAAGCTCCATGCCGCCGATGGTCGCCGTCGCATCGACATAGGACAGCGCGCCCGCCGCGCGGCACAGGTCGCCGAAGCCTTCCAGCGGCTGCGCCATCGTCGTCGAGGTATCGCCGTGGATGGTGGCGACGACCTTGGGATGGGCGCGGGCGATGGCGGCCTCGATGCGTTCGAGCGGCACCACTTCGCCCCAGGGCGCGTCAACCGTCTCGATCACCGCGCCGATGCGCTGGAGGATTTCGGTCAACAGCAGGCCGAAGCGGCCGAAGTTCACCACCAGGACCACGTCGCCCGGTGCCACGAGGCTGACCAGCGCCGCCTCGATCCCGGCGCGGGCAGTGCCGTCCACCAGCATGGTCCACTGGTTCCGCGTCCCAAAGATCGGGCGGTAGAGCGCCATGACCTGGTTCATGTAGCCGGTCATCTCGGGGTCGAACTGGCCGAGCAGGTCCGCGCTCATCGCGCGCAGCACGCGCGGGTGGGCGTTGATCGGGCCCGGGCCCATCAGCAGGCGCTGGGGCGGGTCGATCTCTCCGAAGAGCAGCGGGTCCAGTTCAGGCGGCAAAGGTTTCTCCAAGGCGGTCCATGAAGCCGAGCATGACCTGCAGCGCGATCTCCACGTCTGCAGGCTCCACATGTTCGGCGGGGTTGTGGCTGATGCCGTCGCGGCAACGGATGAACAGCATGGCGGTGGGGCAGAGCGCGGCCATCACCATGGCATCGTGCCCAGCGCCCGAGACGAGGCGGCGCACCGGTTGCCCGGCGGCGGCGAGGCTGGCATCCATGAGGTCCATCAGCCCCGCGTCGCAGGGGCTGGCGGCAAGGTCGTGGACGAGCGCGACGTCGAGTTCGAGCGTGCGGGTGGCGGCGATTTCGCGCAGGCGGTCGAGGATGGCGCCCGCCACCGCGTCGCGCCGCGCTTCGGAGCCGGAGCGCACGTCGAGCGTGAAGCGCACTTCGCCGGGAATGACATTGGCCGCGCCCGGCAGCGCCTCGATCACGCCGACGGTGGCGACGACGTCGGAGTTGTCGCCCCGAGCGAGTTGCTCCACGGCGAGCACCATGGCCGCAGCGCCCGCCAGCGGGTCGCGGCGCAGGCGCATCGCGGTGGTGCCGGCGTGGCCCGCCATGCCCCGGACGGTGAGCGCATAGCGCAGTTGCGCAGCGATCCCGGTGACGGTGCCGACCGCAAGGCCATCCGCTTCCAGCACCGGCCCCTGCTCGATATGGGCTTCGAGATAGGCGAGCGTGGAGCCCGGGCCGCGGGCGGCGGTGAGATAGTCGGGCGTACTGGGCAGAGCCTGCGCTAGCGTGACCCCCTCGCCATCGGCCAGGTCCAGCGCGGCCGCGTCCAGCGTTCCGGCGACCGCGCGGCTGGTCAGCATCGCGGCGGGAAAGCGCGAACCTTCCTCGTCCCCGAAGGCATAGACCTCGACCGGGAACGGCAGGCGGCGCTGCTGCGCGTTGAGCGCGGCGATCGCCTCGATCCCCAGCATCACTCCGAGCGGGCCGTCGTAGGCACCGCCGTCCCGCACGGAGTCGAGGTGGCTGCCGATCACCAGCGCCGGGGCCTTGGGGTTCATGCCCTCGTAGCGACCGACGAGATTGGCGGCGGCATCGCGGCGCACGCCCATCCCGGCTTCTTTCATCCAGCGCGCCAGTTCGGCCTGCGAGGCGGCGTAGGCGGGAGTGAGATAGCCCCGGTAGAGCCCATGCTCGATGTCGCTGTAGGGCGCCACGGCCAGCGCATCGCACCGGGCGACGGCGCGCGCACCGCCGGGGGTGTCGAGCGCGGTCATGCGGGGGATTCCGGGTGTACGCGGGGGCATGGAAAGGGCTTCGACATGCTCACCATGCCGCGACCCCGCCGTCGCTGCGCGGGTCGGTCGCACCCTCGAACGAGCCTTCCGCGAGGCGCACCAGCGCGCCCGCGTGGCCCATCGTCGCGGTCAGCGGGCCGACGCGCTCGACGTCGTGGCCTGCCGCCGCCAATTCTGCGTAAAGAGCCTCGTCGAAGCCGTCCTCCAGCTTGAGCGTGGTCGACTGCTCGCCCCAGGTGCGGCCCAGCAGCCAGCGCGGGGCGCTGATCGCCTCCTGCAGGTCGACGCCGAAGCGGGCATAGCGGCTGAACAGCGCGGCCTGCGTTTGCGGCTGGCCCTCACCGCCCATGGTCCCGTAGGCCATGACCCGCCCGTCACCGAACACGGCAAGCGCGGGGTTGAGCGTGTGGAACGGCTTGCGGCCGGGCTTCAATGCGTTCCAGCCCGTCTCGGCCAGGCGGAACGAACTACCCCGGTTCTGCCAGGTGATCCCGGTCCGGGGCAGCACGAGGCCCGATCCGAACTCGAAGTAGGTGGACTGGATGCACGAGACCACCCGCCCCTCGCCGTCCGCCGCGCCGAACCAGCAGGTATCGCCCCACTGCGGCGGCTGGGGCCAAGGCAGCGCCTTCGCCGGGTCGATCCGCGCGGCGAGTTCGTCAAGCGCGGCGGGATCGGCGAGCAGGCCCTGGAAGTCGAAGTCGGCGAAGGCGGGATCGCCCACGTGGACATCGCGCAGGAGGAAGGCCTGCTTGGTCGCCTCGACAAGGCCGTGGACATGGTCGAACCCGTCCGCCGCATCGGCCCTGAGCCGGTCGAACAGCGCGAGGATCAGCAGCGAGGCGAAGCCCTGCGTCGGCGGGGTCGAGTTGTAGAGCGCCGCGCCGCCGATCACCGTGTGCAGCGGTTCGGGGCGCGTCGCGGTGTGGGCGGCAAGGTCCGCCAGCGCGACCGGGCTGCCCAGCGCGGCAAGGTCCTGCGCGATCAGGGCCGCGAGTTCGCCGCGATAGTAGTCGTCGAGCCCGTTCGCCGCCAGCGTGCGCAGCGTCTGAGCGAGGAGCGGCTGGCGCAGCACGTCGCCCTCGACGAGCGGCCGCCCCTCAGGCTCGAAGACATGGGCATAGGCGCCCGGCTGGCCACGCAGTTCGCCACCCTTCACCGCCGCGATCCCGGCGCCCCCGGCGGTGACCGATACGCCGATTTCGGCATGTTCGATGGCATCGCGCAGCAGGCGGCCGAGCGGCAGGACGCAGCCCTCCCCCTCCAGCGCCGCCGCCCAGCCCGAGATCGTGCCCGCGACCGTATTCGCCGCCAGCGGCCCTCGCGTCGGCACCGCATCCAGACCCGCGTAGAGCGCGAGGTCGGCGCCGGCCGCCGCGCCGCCGCAGCCGTGGATCGAGTGCACGCGGCCGTCCGGCTCGCGGATCACCCAGAACCCGTCGCCGCCGATACCGGTCATGTGGGGGTAGACCACCGCCAGCGTCGCCGCGACCGCGACGCAGGCCTCCACCGCATTGCCGCCATCGGCGAGCACGTCGCGCCCGGCCTGCGCGGCAAGGTAATGCGGTGCGGTGACGATGCCCCTGTCGGCGATCACGGTCTTCATCTCCTGCGTCCTCAGTCCGGCAGCGCGGCCACGAAGGCGCGCACGACATGGGCGGAGTTCACCGCGGCGAGATGCTCGTAGGTGTCCTCCATGTTCTTGTGCCGGTCGCCGCCGGCAAGGTCGGACAGCGAGCGGAACACGATCGTCGGCACCTGGTTGGCATAGGCCACCTGCGCCACCGCGCCGCTTTCCATGTCGAGCACCCGCGCGTTCCAGGCCTTGTAGAGATACTCGCGGAACTCGGCATTGTCGGCATAGATGCCCGCGCTCACCCCGGTGCCGCCGACGACGACCTTGGGAGCCTTGGCGATGCACAGCTCGGTATCGGGAAGCTGCGTGGGCGACGGGGCTACGCAGCGCTCCATCTTGACCGTCGGCGCGACCTTGCGGGCGAGCGCGAGAAGCTGGGGGTCCATCCCGAACTTGAAGATGCGCTTCATCGGCGTTGCCGCGTTGGCGACGGAAACCCCGCGCGGGAAGATGAAGTTCCAGTTCGCCGGAGCCTCGGGCGCCACCGGCTCGGGAGACTTCCAGCCCGGCGTGTCGCCATAGCCGTCCCGCCTCGCGAAGTTGGCCTCCAGGTACTGGCCCCAGTCCTCCAGCACGATGACGTCGCCGATCGAGAGGTTGGGATCGACCCCGCCCGCGATGCCGGAGAAGACGATGCGCTTCACGGTGAAGCGGTCGATCACCAGTTGCGTGTTCATCGCCGCGTTCACGATCGAGACACCGCTCTGCATCAGCAGGACCGGCTTACCCTCCATCGTGCCCGTCAGGTAGGTCATGCCGTTGATCTGGTATTCCTTGCCGCCGCTCACGGCATGGACCAGCGCATTCCATTCGGGCTGGTAGGCGGTCATCACCAAGGTGCGAGGGGTGAGGTCGAGCCGCTCATCGGCCAGCGCGGGGCTGGCGGCGAGTGTCAGGGTGGCGGCGGCGAAAGACGCGAACTTCAGCATCAGGCGGCTCCCATCCACACGAAGCGGGCGACGAACATCAGGGCGAGGATCAGCAGGAACCAGTCCTTCTTCTGGATGGTGCCGCGCACGATCTTGAGCGCGGCATGGGCGGTGATGCCGAAGGCGAGGCCGTTGGCGATCGAGAATGTCAGCGGGATCATCGCGACCGTCAGGAACGCGGGGATCGCCGAGAGCGGGTCCTCCCATTCCACCTCGGTCAGCGGCAGCAGCATCAGGCCGCCGACGATGATGAGCGCGGGGGCGGTGGCGGCCAGCGGGATCACCTGCGCATAGGGCGCGACGAACATCATCGCGAGGAACAGCAGGCCGGTGACCACGGCGGTGAGGCCGGTACGCCCGCCCGCCTGCACGCCCGCCGCGCTCTCGACATAGGACGTGACGGTGCTGGTGCCCGCCATCGAACCGACGATGGTGGCGGTGGCATCGGTGATAAGGATGCGGTTGAGGCCGGGGATGCGGCCCGCCTTGTCCATCAGCCCCGCCCGCTTGGTGACGGCGACGAGCGTGCCGATGTTGTCGAACAGGTCGACGAACAGGAACACGAAGAGGATTTCGAGAAGGCCGAGCCCCTGCTTGCCCGAAAGCCCGAAGACCCCGGCAAGGTCGAGCTTGAAGGCGGTGCCGGTCAGCGCGGCGAGCGAATAGGGCTCGGGGCTGATCGAGACCATGCCCGCGATCCAGCCGACCAGCGTGGTCGCGACGATGCCGATCAGCATCGCGCCGCGCACGTTCCACACGCTCATCGCGCCGATCACCACGAGGCCGAAGATCGCCAGCGCCGCGCCCGGCGTCTTGAGGTCGCCCAGCGCCACGAAAGTCGCGGGATTGGCGACGATGATCCCGGCGTCCTTGAAGCCGATGAAGCCGATGAACAGGCCGATGCCGCCCGCCACCGCCGCGAAGAGGTACTGCGGGATCGACGAGACGATGAGCTGTCGTACCCCGGTCAGCGTCAGCACCAGGAAGGCGATGCCCGAGATGAAAACGCAGCCCAGCGCCACCGGCCAGGGCACGCCCATCTGCTGCACCACGGTGAAGCTGAAGTAGGCGTTGAGCCCCATGCCCGGCGCCAGCGCGAGCGGCACATTGGCGACGAAGCCCATCAGGATCGAGGCGAAAGCCGCCGCGAAGCAGGTCGCCGCCGCCACCGAGGCGACGGGCATCCCGGCGCTGCCGAGGATCGCCGGGTTGACCAGCACGATGTAGGCCATGGTCAGGAACGTGGTCATCCCCGCCAGCACCTCGGTCCGCGCGGTGGTGCCGCGCGCGGTGAGCGAGAAGTAGCGGTCGAGCCTGCCCGAAGGCGGCGCCTCGGGTATCTCCGACATGGTCTGTGTCTGCGTCACGCTATGCCCCTTCCGCCGCCCCCTGCGGCGTCTTTCGATTTTCGTCGCCCCAACCTGATCCGGCCGCTGGCGAGATCCCGCCTCAAGAGTACCCGGCGGCCCCGGCCTGCGCCGGGACGACGCGTTCTTCAGGCGCCGTGAACCCCGTCACGCCCTGCCCTTCCAGCCCGACAGCGAAGGCGAACAGCTCCGTCTCGCCGCCCGGCCCGCCGATCAGTTGCAGCCCGATCGGCAGCTTGCCCGGACGGTAGAGCGGAACCGCCAGCGACGGCAATCCGGTGAAGCTGATAGGCTGGGTATGAATGCCGAGGTCCGCGCGGGCGGGCGACAGCGCGCCGTCGATCAGGATGCGCGGGTCCTCCACCAGCGGCGCGGTGGTGGGCGTCGCCGGGGCGAGGAGCACGTCGTAGTCCGCCACCAGCGCCTCGATCCGGGCGCGGTATTGGCGGCGGAAAGCCTGCGCCTCGGCGTAGAGCGCGTCGGGCAGCAGGGCGCCGGCGAGCAGCCGGTCGCGGACCTGCGGGTCGAAGGCCATGGCGTTTGCGGCCAGCGCCTCGCGGTGGAGCGTGCCGCCCTCATACGCGGTGATGAGGAACGCGGCGGAGCGGGCGCGGGCGATCTCGGGCAGTTCCACCAGCGGCGCATCGGGCGCGATCGCGTCGATGGCGGCGAGCTGGTCGGGGTCGGCGTTCTCGCGGAAGCGACCGCCGAGGCGGGCCACGCGCGGCGCGGCGCCGGTCGGGGGCACATCCCTTGCCGCGAGCACCTGCCAGACCAGTTCCATGTCCTCGACCGAGCGGGTGAACGGCCCGATGTCGTCGAAGCTCTCGGCGAAGGGGAACACGCCTTCCAGCGGCAGGTCGCGGTTGCTGGGCTTGAGGCCGTAGATGCCGGTCAGGCTGGCGGGCACGCGGATCGATCCGTTGGTATCGGACCCCAGCGCGAAAGGCAGCAGCCCGGCCGCGACCACCGCCGCCGACCCGCCCGACGAACCGCCCGCCAGCCGCGCGGTGTCATGCGGGTTGCGCGTGGTGCCGTAGGCGGCATTGATGGTGGCGAAGCCGTAGGCGAACTCGTCCATGTTGAGCGTGGCGACCACCACCGCGCCCGCCGCCTTCAGCCGCCTGACGGCCTCGGCATCGGCGCTGGCAGGCGCGGCATCGGCATAGAGCGTGGAGCCGGCCGTGGTCGGCAGGCCGGCAAGATCGAACAGGTCCTTGACGCCGTAGGGCACGCCGGCCAGCGGGCCCGGGTCCTGCCCGGCGGCGACCATCGCGTCCACCGCGTCCGCCTCGGCGCGCGCCCGGTCGTGGAGCACGCGGGTGACGGCGACGAGGTCGCGGTCGGCCTGCACCAGTGCGCAAAGGCGTTCCTCGACCAGCGCGCGGGCACTGACCCGACCGGAACGCACGGCGGCGGCGATCTC
>DATKFS010000210.1:0-4972 GCA_035511275.1 Novosphingobium sp. | reverse complement strand
CGCGTCGAGGACGGGCATGGCAATGAAGGCTGGCTGTTCGGTACGATCCATTCCTCGGACCGGCCTCTCGACTGGCGCACGCCCGCGTTGAACGACGCGTTCTCACGGTCGGGCACGATCATGGTCGAAGTGGCCAATCTTGCGGACGAGGCCGATGTCGCCGCCACTTTCGCGCGACTGGCTCGCAGCGAGGGAGAGCCCCCATTGTCCGCACGCATCGCCGCCAAGGACCGCCCTGCCCTCGCGGCACTGCTGAAGAAAGGCGATCGCAATGACGGTGACTTCGCGAACCTGGACACCTGGGCCGCCGCGCTGACCCTCGCGCGGGTGGGTGCCAAGGACGACGATGCCCGAAACGGCGTCGACCGGGCAGTGATAGCCGCTGCCGGCAAGCGACCGGTGGTGGAACTGGAAGGCGCCGCGGCGCAGCTCGGCCTGTTCGACGCCCTGCCCGAGCACGAGCAGCGCGACCTGCTGGCTGCCGTCGTCGTCGAAGCCACCGCTCCGGATCGCGACCTCGCGGAAAGCTGGCGCAAGGGCGACATGGCGGCCATCGAACAGGAAACCCGCTCCGGCCTGCTCGCCGATCCTGAACTGCGGGAGGTGCTTTTCACCGGTCGCAACCGCCGCTGGAGCGCAAGGATCGCGACAGGGGTACGATCGGGGCAGCGGCCTTTCGTCGCGGTGGGCGCGGCACACATGGCGGGGCCGGAGGGACTTCCTGCCATGCTGGCGGCACAGGGATTCACGGTCACGCGCGTCGAATAGGCCTCGCTCCACCTATCCCGGCTTGCTTTTCGGCGCGCTTGCGGATAAGCGCCGCGCCTTCCCGTCATGGTCATCCCTGGAGGCGTGGCGGGCGATGCGGTGCCGATGAGCGGCGTTGCATCGATACTATCCAGTTTTGAAAGGCAAGTACCATGAGCGACACGCTTAACCTGCCGGCCGAGACGCGTGAACGGGCTGGCAAGGGAGCCTCCCGTGATCTGCGTCGTAATGGCCGCGTCCCCGCTGTTGTCTACGGTGGCAAGGAAGAACCCCTCGCGATCCATCTCGAGGAAAAGGAACTGACCCGTCAGCTCATGACCGGCCACTTCTTCAACTCGATCATCGAGATCGAAGTTGGCGGCAAGAAGTACCGCACGCAGCCCAAGGACGTTGCCTTCCACCCGGTTTCCGACCGCCCGCTCCACGCTGACTTCCTGCGTGTCGCCAAGGGCGCGACCGTGCACGTCAACGTGCCGGTGGTGTTCGAGAACGAAGAAGCCTCGCCGGGCCTCAAGCGCGGCGGCGTGCTCAACATCGTCCGCCACGACCTCGAACTGGTCTGCGACGCCGAGAAGATCCCGCACGAGATCACCATCGACGTGACCGGCTTCGACCTTGGCGAGTCGATCCACTTCAGCCACGTGAAGCTGCCCAAGGGCGTCGAGAGCGCGATCACCGACCGCGATTTCACGATCGCGACGATCGCCGCTCCGTCCGCGCTGCGCAGCGCCGAGGGCGAAGAGGCCGCTGCCGAGGCCGAATAAGCCTTCCGCGGTCCGTGAATCGGCCCCTTCCGCCCCGGCAGTCCGGTGCGCGGAAGGGGCCTTTTCTATGAATATTGCGCGGATGATCCGCTGGAGACGTGAATGGCGACGCAGCTTTGGGTCGGTCTGGGCAATCCCGGGCCACAGTATGTCTTCAACCGCCACAACGTCGGCTTCATGGTCGCCGACGCGATCGCCGACATCCACGGATTCGGCCCGGTGCAGAAGAAATTCCAGGGCTGGCTCCAGGAAGGCGGCATCGGCGGCGACAAGATCCTGCTGCTCAAGCCCGCGACCTTCATGAACGAAAGCGGCCGCGCCGTGGGCGAGGCGATGCGCTTCTTCAAGCTGGACCTCCCGGCACTCACTGTCTTCCACGACGAACTCGACCTCGCGCCGTTCAAGGTGAAAGTGAAGCAGGGCGGCGGCCATGCGGGCCACAACGGCCTGCGATCGATCGACCAGCACCTCGGCGCGGACTTCCGGCGCGTCAGGCTTGGGATCGGTCACCCCGGCCACAAGGACCGCGTGACCGGGTACGTGCTCGGCAACTACGCCAAGGCCGAAATGGATCCTCTTGCCGACATGCTGGGCGCCGTGGCCGCCGAGGCGGACCGGCTCGCCAATGGCGACGACACGCGCTTCATGAACGACGTGGCGATGCGCCAGCAGGATTGAGCGTCGCCTAGCACGTAGGATGTCGAGTTAGTTTACAAACTGCCGCTATCGCATCGGCGGTCAATCACGAAAACCCCGTAATTCCTCGTTTGGCACGGCTGTTGCGTAATGCTGGTAAACCAACTCGGCTAAACTAGGGGAAGACTACCAATGATCCGCAAGACGCTGCTCGCCCTCTCGCTCACCACGGTGGCAACCCTGGGCCTGAGCGCTCCGGCGCAGGCGACCTACGGCCACAAGCACTACTGCAACTGCGGCCACTCGTCCGGCAAGAAGCAGTGCGGCGGCACGACTTCGACCAGCAGCAGCACATCGGGCGGGACGACGACCACTTCGGGCGGGACGACCACCTCGACGTCCGGGGGCACGACCACTTCGACCTCGGGCGGCACCACGACCTCGACTTCGGGCGGCACCTCCGGCGGTTCGTCGGGCGGCACGGCGGTTCCGGAGCCGGGAATGCTCGGGATGCTCGGCGTCGGCCTGCTGGGCCTTGCCTATGCCCGCCGCCGCAAGGCTCGCGCCTGATCCACGCTCGAGCGCCCCGAAAACGGAGCGTCAGAAGCATTAGAGGCCGCCGCCGGTATCAGCCGGTGGCGGCCTTTGCTTTTGCAAGCTCGCGCGCGATCGCGCGGTTGCGAGGGTCAATGGCCGCCGCGGCCTCCAGCAGTCGCCGCGCCCCGCCAAGGTCCGTGCCGGCCGCCAGCCGGGCCATGCCGGCCGTGTAGAGATAATCGGCGTTGTCGGGATCGATATCCAGCGCCCGATCAGCGTAGGCGATGGCGGCCTTCGGATCTCCTGAACGGCTCTTGGCCAGGGCGAGGCGCTTGAGCACCTCGGGGTCCTCTCCCCGCTCCAGCAGTTGCCCATAGACCATTGCTGCCGTCTTCCAGTCCTGCCCGGCCAGTGCATTCTCGCCCTGCTCGACGAGAGCCATCGTCGCCTTCATCCGCGCAGGCTCCAGCCGCGACTGCAGGCTCGACGCTTCCGGCGCCCTGACGGCCCGGGCCGCCTGTGCAGTGCGTTCCAGGACTTCCGGGCGGGCAAGCGTGCTCGCGGCCAGAGGAGCGAGCGTCTTCCATGCCCCCTGCGCATCGCCGGTCGCCATCTGCGCTTCGCCCAGCATCAGGCGCGAATAGGGATTGCCCGGAAGCACAAGCGCTGCTCGGCGGAAGATCACGCGCGCCTGCTGGGGGTGGCCCAGGCGCAGCAGCGCTTCGCCATAAGTCATGCTCAGGGTCGAGCCCGGTTCGAGATCGGATTCGCGCGTCTGCAGCGCCAGCCTGATCTGTTCCCACTCGCCCTTTTCGGCGAGCAACTGGAAGCGCATTTCCTCGACTTCCGGGTCGCTGGGCGCCGCTTTTCCGGCCTTCTCCACCATCCGCGAGGCCTCGTCGATCCGCCCTTGCCCGTCGTAGAGATTGGCGAGCGCCAGCATCGGCGGGGCGCGGTCCGGGAACGCTTCCACCGTCCTGCGATAGGCGGCGATGGCCACGTCGTCGCGGCCCTGTGCGACGGCGAGGTCCCCGGCCATGACCAGCGTTTCATAGGATTTTGGCGCCATGGCCTGCATTCTCTGCAGGAGCGCGGCGGCGCGCGGCAGGTCCTCGTCGAGCAACAGGAACCGGCCATAGGCCGCACCTAGACGAACATTGCCGCCCCTTGCCATGCCCTTGGCGAACGCATCGCGCGCGGCATCGGGCTCCCCCGAAGCGACGAGCGATTCGGCGCGGACCCGCCACCCATCCGGCGAGGCGTCCGCGCCCAACAACGCCAGCGCCGCCCTGGGATCTCCGCGCATCAACGCGAGCTCCGCCTTCATGCGCGCCGGAGCGCCGCCCCCCGCCCGTTCCAGCCGTCCGAGCGCACCCTCCGCCCCGTCGGCATCGCCCATCCGCAGATGCGTGTCGACGAGCAGTTCCAGCATCGCGCGGTCGCCCGGCCGTTCCCGCAGCGCT
This sequence comes from Novosphingobium sp., assembly GCA_035511275.1. Classification (GTDB taxonomy): domain Bacteria; phylum Pseudomonadota; class Alphaproteobacteria; order Sphingomonadales; family Sphingomonadaceae; genus Novosphingobium. The sequence goes on along the minus strand of DATKFS010000210.1, from coordinate 804 downwards.
TGCGAGAGATCGAGGCGCGCCTGCTGGTAGTTCTCGGCCGCGAACTGTTCCCGCGCGCTGGCGAAGAGCGCCTCGGGGCTTTCCCCGCAGGATGTCAGCGCGATGAGGGCGGCGAGCGGCAGCACGAGGCGGAGCGGTGGCGTCATGTCCGTCCGGTTACGCGCAAGCCCTGAAATTTCCGTCAACCGTGTCGCCCTTCGCCGCCATCTTCGCGGGCGAACTGGTCAAGTCCCGGCAGTATCGCTATGGGCGCGCGACGAGGCCCGCTTTGGGCCGCACATTTGCTTTCGGAGTTTTCGATGGGTTTTCGTTGCGGGATCGTGGGCCTTCCCAATGTCGGCAAGTCGACCTTGTTCAATGCGCTGACCGAGACGCAGGCGGCGCAGGCGGCCAACTATCCGTTCTGCACGATCGAGCCGAACGTGGGCCAGGTCGGCGTGCCCGACCCGCGCCTCGACAAGCTGGCGGCGATCGCCGGCTCGGCCAAGATCATCCCCACCCAGCTTTCGTTCGTGGACATCGCCGGCCTCGTGCGCGGCGCCTCCAAGGGTGAGGGCCTGGGCAACCAGTTCCTCGGCAACATCCGCGAGGTGGACGCGATCATCCACGTCCTGCGCTGCTTCGAGAACGACGACATCCAGCACGTCGACAACAAGGTCGACCCGATCGCCGACGCCGAGACGGTGGAGACCGAACTGCTGCTCTCCGACCTCGAAAGCCTCGAGAAGCGCGTCCCCGCCGCCCAGAAGAAGGCGACGCAGGGTGACAAGGAGGCCAAGATCGTCGCCTCCGTGCTCGGCCAGG
>DATKFS010000209.1:0-16276 GCA_035511275.1 Novosphingobium sp. | reverse complement strand
CGATGCGCCGATCGATTCCGCGATCCTCCAGAACCACGTCGCGCCGCAGCGCCTGCGCGCGCGCAACCTGCTGGTGATCCTCGTCGAATCGCTGGGAATGCCCAACAACGAGCGTGACCGGATGCTGTTCGACAAGGCCTGGGGCGCCCATCGCTGGTCCGCCCGCTACGAGGTGACGGCAGGCGCGACCGCCTACTACGGATCGACGACCAATGCCGAACTGCGCGAATGGTGCTCGGTATGGTCGGACTACGACCGGTTCGACTTCGCCCGCGCCGACTGCCTGCCGCAGCATTTCCGCGACGCCGGCTTCGAGACGACCGCGATCCACGCCTTCACCGGCGACTTCTTCGACCGGCAGGACTGGTACGGCCAGATCGGCTTCGACAAGGCGCTGTTCAAGGCGGACCTGATGGAGCGCGGCGCCCACGCCTGCGGCGGCGTCTTCGCCGGAGCCTGCGACACCGACGTGCCCCGCATCATCGGCGACCGGCTGCGCGCCTCGCCGGGCAAGCGCAACCTCGTCTACTGGCTCACGCTCAACAGCCACCTGCCGGTGCCCGCCGACAGTTCGCTGCACACCGAGAGCTGCAGCACCGGCGACAGCGAGTGGGACCGGCAGCTGCCGATGCTCTGCCGCACCTACCAGATCCAGCAGCGCCTCGCGGACTCCATCCGCCGCGAAGTGATGCGCGCCGATTTTCCCGACACCGACATCCTGATCGTGGGCGACCACATGCCCCCGTTCTTCCCCCGCGCGCTGCGCAGCCGGTACGACACGCAGCACGTCCCCTGGATCCTCCTGCGCAGCCGCGCGGCGTCGTTCTGAGATGGACGGGTGGAGGGGCAGGAAAACCCCTCCGTCACCGACTGCGACACCTCAACAGGGAGGATCGCCATCACCGGTCGTCGACCTCGCGCGGCGTTGCCGGCGATCCCGGCTTTCGTCGGGATGACGATCTGGCCCTTCAGGCAGCCTTGCGCGCCACCATCCCCGCCTCGTCCGACCGCAGCGTCAGCACCCGCACGCCGTGCGCGGTGACCGCCACGGTGTGCTCGAACTGGGCGGAGAGCGAGCCGTCGCGGGTCACCACGGTCCAGCCGTCGTCCAGTGTCTCGACGTTGCGGCGGCCGCGGTTGAGCATCGGCTCGATGGTGAAGACCATGCCTTCGCGCAGGACGAGGCCGGTGTTCGGCTTGCCGAAGTGGAGCACCTGCGGCTCCTCGTGCATCTCGCGGCCGATGCCGTGGCCGCAGTATTCGCGCACCACCGAATAGCCGTGGCGCTTGGCGTGCCGCTCGATCGCGAAGCCGACGTTGCCCAGCCGCGCGCCGGGACGGACCGCGCGGATGCCTTGCCACAGCGCCTCGTAGGTGACCTGGACCAGCTTGCGGGCGGCGGCGTTCACGTTCCCGACGAGGTAGGTCTTGCTGGAATCGGCGATGAAGCCGTTCTTTTCCAGCGTGATGTCGAGATTGACGATGTCGCCCTCGCGCAGCACCTCGTCAGCCGACGGGACGCCGTGGCAGACCACCTGGTTGATCGAGCAGTTGAGCACGAAGCCGTAGCCATACTGCCCCTTGCTGGCGGGGCGGGCGTGAAGGTCGTCGACGATGAAGCGCTCGACCATGGTGTCGACATCCAGCGTCGAGAGGCCGGCGAGCGCAGTGCGGTCGAGCATCTCGAACACCGAGGCGAGCAGGCGCCCGGCCTCGGCCATCAGTTCCAGTTCGTGCGGCTGCTTTATCATGCGCCGCCGGTCTCGGGTTCGGGGACCGGTTCCACAGGCGCCACCAGCGGCTGCGGCGCGACGCCCGCCGCGCGCATCTCGCGCGCGACGATGGCGTTGAAGCTGAGCGAAGGCTCGGCCTCGCACAACATGCCGATCCTGATCCACCACGCCGCCTGCGCGTTGATGGAGCGGAAGGCGACCTTGCTGGCCTTGCGCATCTGGTCGTGCAGGTCGTCGTCGACGTTGACGATGCCCATCGCGGGGTTACTCCATATACGATTCGTATATCAGTCTATACGATCCATATGGAGGCGCAGCAAGGCGGCCCGGATTTTCCTACAGCCCCGGCGCCTGATAGCTTCGCGCCGGCTCTTTCCATCGTCGATCCATCCACCGCCCGGCCGCCTGCTACACGGCCCGCGCGCGCATGTGTTTCGTCAACTAAACCCAACCAACCTCACTTCGCCTCGGCGATCAGCTTGAGTGCTTCGGGCGAAGTCCAGTCGTTGCCGCCGGTGTAGCGCCACACTTCCTTGCCCTGGCTGTCGAACAGCACCGTGACCGGCAGGTTGCCGCCGTACTGGAAGCCGAGATCGCCCTGCTCGTCGATCCACGGCTCGATCTGCTCGAGTTCGCGGCGGCGCAGGATCTCGACGACCTTGTCGGCCTGCCCGGTGTCCTGCGAGATCGGCAGGATCGTCACGCCCAGTTCCGGCTCGCGGCCGATCAGCTTGGCGAGCGTGGGCATCTCGGCGATGCAGGGCGCGCACCACGTCGCCCACAGGTTGATGAGCAGCGGCTTGCCCTTGAACGAGGCGAGTTCGAGGCTTTCGCCGGTGTTGTCGACGAGGGACACCGTCGGCATCGCCTCGCCCTTGTGCGAACGGTCGAGCTTGTCGGACTTCTCGGCGGGCTGCGCGGGGCCGGGCTGCTGCCCGCCTTCGGAAGCCTGCGGTTGCGCGTCCTTCCCACCTTTACTATCGCAGCCCGCGACTACGAGCGCCGACGCCCCGGCGAGCGAACACAGGACGAGCGACTTGAGCGAACGGGAAGACAGCAAGGTGGCAGGCTCCAACCAGATGTGGGGCGGACGGTTCGCGCAGGGACCGTCGGCGATCATGCGCGAGATAAACGCCTCGATTCCCTTCGACAAGGCATTGTGGCGGCAGGACATCGCGGCCAGCAAGGCGCACGTCGCGATGCTGGGTGCCTGCGGCGTCGTCTCGGGCGAGGACGCGGTGACCATCCGCGACGGTCTCGACGCGGTCGCGGCAGAGTACGAAGCGAACGGCGTGCCCGAGGACTGGGACCTCGAGGACATCCACATGACCACCGAATCGCGCCTCGCGCAGCTGATCGGGCCGGTCGCCGGGCGCCTCCACACCGCCCGCTCGCGCAACGACCAGGTGGCGACAGACTTCCGCCTCTGGGTGCGCGACGCCATGGACCAGGCCGATGCCGGGCTCGAGGCGCTCCAGGTCGCGCTCGTCACCCGCGCCGGGGAACATGCCGACAGCATCATGCCCGGCTTCACCCACCTGCAGACCGCGCAGCCCGTCACGCTCGGCCATCACCTCATGGCCTACTACGAGATGATCGACCGCGACCGTTCGCGCTTTGCTGACGCCAGAAAGCGCATGAACCGCAGCCCGCTGGGCGCGGCGGCATTGGCCGGGACCGGCTTCCCCATCGACCGCGAGATGACCGCCCAGGCGCTCGGCTTCGACGCGCCGACCGCCAACAGCCTCGATTCGGTGTCCGACCGCGACTTCGCGCTCGACTACCTGATGAGCGCCAGCCAGTGCGCGCTGCACCTCTCGCGCCTCGCCGAGGAGTTCATCATCTGGGCCAGCCAGCCCTTCGGCTTCGTCACGCTGCCCGACGCCCTGTCGACCGGCAGCTCGATCATGCCGCAGAAGAAGAACCCCGACGCCGCCGAGCTTGTGCGCGGCCATGCGGGCCGCATCTCGGGCTGCCTGGTCTCGCTGATGATGACCATGAAGGGCCTGCCGCTCGCCTATTCGAAGGACATGCAGGACGACAAGCCGCCGGTGTTCGAGGGGGCGGGCCTGCTCGCGCTCTCGATCGCGGCGATGACCGGCATGGTCGCCGAGACGAAGTTCCGCACGGATCGGATGCGCGCTGCGGCCGAACTCGGCTTCGCCACCGCCACCGACCTCGCCGACTGGCTGGTGCGTGAGGGCGACATTCCCTTCCGCGAGGCGCACCACATCACCGGCGCCGCGGTCAAGCTGGCCGAGGGCCGGGGCGTCGCGCTCGACCAGTTGCCGCTGGACGACCTCAAGGCCATCGACAGCCGCATCGACGAGCGCGTATTCAAGGCGCTGTCGGTCGAGGCATCGGTCGCCGCGCGCAAGTCGCACGGCGGCACCGCGCCCGACCAGGTGCGACTGCGCGTGGCCGAGGCCCGCGCGGCGCTCGGACTGGAGAAGTAAGTCGATGCGCAAGTTGGCGGTTATCGTGATGGTCCTGGCGCTCGCCGCGTGCGGGCAGCGCTCGCCGCTGGCGCTGAAACCCGGGCAGCAACTGCCGCCTGCGCCTTATGGCCGGGCGGACAAGCCCTCCGCCACCGAACTGCTGACGGCCTCCCCCGTCGCCATTCCCGAGCGCAGCGTCGAGCTGCGCACCCGCTCCGAGGAGCGCGAGGACGATCCCTTCGATCTTCCCCCGCCCGAAGCGCCCCAGCCCCAGTAAGGCCACCAAATTCCATGGATCATTTCGGTTTAGTCGACGGCGAACTCCACGCCGAGCAGGTGCCGCTCGCCACCATCGCGCGCGATGTGGGCACCCCGGTCTACGTCTATTCGCGCGCGACGCTGTCGCGCCACGCGCAGGTCTTCCGCGAGGCGCTCTCGGCGCTTCCCAAGGTGCACATCGCCTTCGCCGTGAAGTCCAATCCCAACCTGGCTGTGCTGCGCCTGCTGGCAAAGGAAGGCTACGGCGCCGACGTCGTCTCCGAGGGTGAGATGAACCGCGCGCTCGCGGCGGGCATGAAGCCGGCCGACATCGTCTTCTCGGGCGTCGGCAAGACCCGTGCCGAACTGATCGCCGCAGTGCGCGCCGGGATCGGCCAGTTCAACCTCGAGAGCGAGGAAGAGGGCGCCGAGCTTTCCGAGATCGCCGTGGCCCTCAAGGCGAAGGCGACCTGCACCCTGCGCGTCAACGCCGACGTCGATGCGCGCACCCATGCCAAGATCTCGACCGGCAAGGCCGAGAACAAGTTCGGCGTCGCCTACGACCGTGCCTCGGGCATCTACGCGCGGCTGTCGGCGCTGCCGGGTCTGGAGATGCGCGGGCTCGCCGTCCACATCGGCAGCCAGATCACCGACCTCGAGCCCTCGCGGCAGGCTTTCCTCAAGATGGGTGCGCTGATGAACGCGCTGCGTAGCCAGGGCTATGCGGTGACCCACATGGACCTCGGCGGCGGCCTTGGCGTGCCCTACAAGGCGGGCGACGACCTGCCGACGCCGGCGGACTACGGCCGCATGGTCAGCGAAGTGGCGCAGGGCTGGGGCGTCACCCTGATGTTCGAGCCGGGGCGCGTCATCACCGGCAATTCCGGGGTGCTCGTCACCGAGGTCGTGCGCGTCAAGAAGGGCACCAAGGCGCCCTGGGTGGTCGTGGACGCGGCGATGAACGATCTCGCGCGGCCCGCCATGTACGATGCCTGGCACGACTTTGCGGCGGTCCGCCCCTCGGGCGAGATGATGACCGCGAACATCGTCGGCCCCATCTGCGAAAGCTCCGACACTTTCGCGATGGGGCGCGAGATCGATGCCGTGCAGACCGGCGACCTCGCGGTATTCCGCACCGCCGGGGCCTATGGCGCGACGATGGCGAACACCTACAACAGTCGCCCGTTGGTGCCCGAGGTCATGGTCGACGGCGAGCGGTGGGCGATCGTCGCCAACCGCATCGAACCCGCCGCGATCCTCGCCGCCGAGCAGGTGCCGGACTGGCTGGCCTGAACCGGGCCTGCTAGGCTCGGCGGCATGATCGAGACGCTTCCCCTCTTCCACCGCATCGCCGGTCGCCCGGTGGTCGTGCTGGGCGGAGGCGACGGGGCCGAGGCCAAGCGGCGGCTGGTCGAACGGGCGGGCGGAGCGGTCGTCTCCGACCTCGACGAAGGCATTGCCGCCGGTGCCCGCCTCGCATTCGTGGCGCACGAGGACGAGGCGATGGCGCAGGCCGACGTCGCCCGTGCGCGCGGTGCCGGGATGCTCGTCAACGCGACCGACCGGCCCGCGCTATGCGATTTCACCGTGCCCTCGATCCTCGATCGCTCGCCCGTGCTGGTCGCGGTCGGAACCGGCGGAGCCTCGGCCGGGCTCGCCAAGCAGTTGCGACTGCGGCTGGAGGCGCTGCTGCCGCAGTCGCTTGGCGCGCTGGCATCGGCGCTTGGCGCGGCGCGGACGCAGTTGCGCCGCCGTTTCCCCGATTCTGACGAGCGACGCCGGGCACTCGACGCCGCGCTTGCGGGGGGTGGCGCGCTCGACCCGCTGGCGGACGACAGCGCGCACCGCGTCGCAGCCTGGCTGGAGGGTGCGGCATCGGGCGGGGCCGGCACGGTCGAGATCGCCTTGCGCAGCCACGATCCCGACGACCTGACCCTGCGCGAAGCCCGCCTGCTCGGGACCGCCGACGTGGTCGTCCACGAATCGCGAGTCGCGCCCGCCGTGCTCGACCGCGCGCGCGCCGATGCGGTGCGCGTGCCCGCCGGAGACATTGCGCCGAATTCATCCGAAGGCTGCCTGGTCGTCGTCCTGAAGGCGCCTGCCTGATGCATTAACCCTCGGGCCGGGCGGAATAAACCCGCAGATATGGCCTTGGAGTTGAGCGCGTAAACCAAGTCGTCCTTGTTGCCGGGGGGCAACGACTTATCGAAACGCAACTCGGTCATAATCCCGAGTTGTGGGTGACAGCTTTTTAATTCAGCACAATGGCGTTGTTGGGGCAGGAGTTTTCGCCATGGGGGCTTCGAGCATGGCAAATCTACCGCGGATTTCGGGAAGCGGATGGTGCATGGTTGCGCCCGTCGACCGTGCCGAACTGCCGGATCTCGACGTGCCGACCGGCGTGTTCGGCAGCCAGGGCGATCACGCCCGCCTCGATGCCAACGACGACGGCCATGCCGAGCTCATGTCCTGCCTCTATCCGTTCCACCGCGAAAGCTGACGCGCGTTCTCATGGAACTGCGCGGCGCGCTGGTCGGCCTTCGGCAGAACGACATCGAATGGGAACGCGGGCAGCGCGCGCTGGCCCGCGCGCTTGCGGCGTGGCGCGCGGAGCCGGTGGTCGGTCCTGTCCTGCGGGCAATGCAGCGCTTCGGCGACGGCGCTCCGCTCGATCGGTGCGCAGCGCTGGCGCAGTTGTTCGATGGACCGGCGGCGCGCGGCCATGCCTTTGCCGACAGCCTCGTCGCGGCGGGGATCGCGGCGCTGGACGGCCATCCGCTCGGCCAGTTGCCGCTGCTCCACGGCAGCCGCGATGCCGCGCCGATGCTGGTGCTTGCCCAGTCCGGCGGGGCGACGCTGGCGCTGGCCGGCTATGACGGCACGGTTCTGGCGGCCCTGCCGCGCCCGCTCACCGCGCGCTTCCGGCCGGTCGAGACGTGGAAGCGGGTGCTCGCCGGGACGGGGCAGGCCGATCACGTCCTGCGCGGCGACCGACAGGGTGGCGTGCCCCTGGAGGTGCGGCGCGCGACGCTCGTGGCGGGCGAGGTGTTCCACTGCTTCGGCCCCCGCGAAACGCGCGAGGTACGGCAGGTGGACGGCGCCATGGTGGTGCTGAGCCTGGAGCGCGAACTCGACGGAGCCGGACCCGTGCGTGAACTCGCGCGGGAGGACGGCGCGCTGGTCCATCAGGCCAGCGCCCGTCCGCAGGACAGCCGGGACGAACTGGCGATGGCGCTGCTCGGCCGGATGAAGCGGATCGACGCGGTGCCGCAGATGGCGCGGCTGGCGCTGGGCGGCGGCGGTGACGCGATGCGCTGGCAGGCGCTGCGCGAGGTGATCGCGCTCGACGTGCTGGCCGGGGTGGAACTCCTCGCGCAGATCGCCGCCGATCCAGAGGATTCGCTGGCGGCGCAGGCGGCAGCGCTGCTGCCGGCGCTGCTCAGGTCCCGGCCCGAACTCAGGGGCGCCGCGACATGGCCCGGCTGATCGCGGCGAACGACCCCACCTCGGCGAGCCTGGCGCAGGTGTGCGAAGCGCTGGCGGTGTGGGATTTCGACCCGTCCGAGGAAGAAAGCGTGGCCCATGCCGCGAACTGGCTGCGGCGGCTGGGCAACGACCGGGACTTCCTCGGCGACATGCTCATCGACCTGCTGGCCGAGCGCTCCCCGGCGCCCGGGGGCGCGACGCGGCTGACGGGCTTCGGCGGCGGGGGCGGCAGTCATCACGTCGTCCTTGCGGCACCGGGGCGCGGCCACTTCTCGATCCGCGCCAGCATCTGCCCCTCGCAGGACGAACCCGCCTTGCGCGCCAGTGGGGCCGGGGCGTTCGGCTATGGTATCGCCAAGGACTACAACCACGATTTCCTGACGCTGGGGTACTTCGGGCCGGGCGTGGCGATCGACGACTACGAGTACCTCTACCCTGCCGTCGCGGGGTGGAGCGGCGAGCCGGTCGAACTGCGGCCGCTCGGGCGCTCGCGCCTGGAGCCGGGGCACATGCGGCACTACCGCGCGCACCGGGACGTCAACGTCGTGCATCCGCCCCCGGCGCTGTCGGTCGCGCTGTCGCTGTCGCACGAGCACGCGGCGAACGGCTGGATGGACCACTACGTCTTCGATCTGGAAGGCGGGCGCGTCGCCCGCGTGCTGGGACACGGGCCGAGCGAGGCGTTCCTGCGCATCGCGGTGGCGCTGGGCGGGCAGGAGGCGCTGGACCTCGCCACCCGTTTCGGGCGCCACCATCCCAGCGACCGGATGCGCCTCGTCGCCTGGCGCGCGCTGGCGGGACTGGCGGGGGGCATCGAGGCGCAGGACCGGGTCTGGCGCGAGGCGGAAGGCTGCGGAAGCCGCGTCGTCGCGGCGGTGGCCGCGCGGCGGCGCGCCGTGCTGGGATGAGCTGCGCCTAGAACATCCCGCCCGCGAGCGCATCCACCGCGCCCTGGAGGATGACCGCCGCCGCCGCCGAATCGATGCGGTTCGCTCGCTTGGCGCGGCTCATGTCCTGGTCGATCAGCCCACGCTCGGCGCTGCTGGTGGACCAGCGCTCGTCCCACAGCAGGATCGGCAAGCCCAGCACCGCGAGGTTGCGGGCATAGGCGCGGCTCGACTGCGCGCGCGGGCCTTCCGAGCCGTCCATGTTGAGCGGCAGGCCGATGACGATGCCCCTGATCGAACGCTCGCGGATCAGCTCTTCCATCAGCGCCTTGTCGGCCCCGAACTTGCCGCGCCGGATCGTCTTGCCGGGCGAGGCGATGCGCCATCCGGCATCGGCGAAGGCGGTGCCGATGGTCTGCGTACCGAGGTCCAGTCCGAGCAGTCCCCCGCGTTCGGGCAGGGCGTCGCGGAAGACGAGCGCGCCCGTCGTGATCAGCGTGCCGGGGTCTGCGTTCTTGTCTGCCATGCGGCCGTGCGTCTTTCGAAATTGGCCCTCAGGTTGGCCCAGAACAGCGTCACGTCATAGAGGTGGTAGTTGTTTCCGGGAAGCACGTAGGGGCCGAGGTCGAGCTTGGGAGGCTCGCCGATGTGGAGAAAGTGGTCCGGCCCGCAGGCAGCCGGGACGACGCCGGGCGTCAGCGTGCCGCCGCGCGCCGCGAAGTCGGGGACGAGCGTGCCGAGGTTGGCGCCGGCGTCCGAGCCCGCGCCCGTGTTGGGCGCGCCGGTCAGGGGATTGGTGCAGAGGAACGGGCTGCCAGCGACCGAGCGTCCGTCGAGCCCGGTGCGGCGGCCATAGGCGCGCGTCAGCATGCCCGTGTCGGCGGGGTCGGCGACGGTGAGCCAGGAAACGACGCAGCCGGGCTGGTCGGCGCGGGCGCAGGCCGGCACGCCCATGCGCGGCAGGTCATGGTCCAGCGAGACTGGCCAACCGATCACCCAGGCGCCGACCAGCCTGTCGGCGAGCGGGGTTCCGGCAACCCGGTCCCGCAGCAGCCGCCGCAGCAGGAAGGCGCCCTGGCTATGGCCGGCAAGCGCGATCGGCCGGTCCGCGGGCACGTTGCGGATGAAAATCTCGAACGCCGCGAGCACGTCGGCATAGGCGAGTTCGATCGCCTGCGTCGCCTCGGGCTTGTCGGTGAGGAACGCGCCGACCGCCGCCTGCCGGTATCGCGGCGCCCAGAGCGCTTCCGCCTCGTTGAACGGGCTCGCCATGCCCTGCACGAACAGGGCGGCGCGATCGCGGCTGGTGGCATCGTCCAGCGAGGCGTTCCAGGCGTCGCGCGCGATGTAGCTGGTGGGGTGGACGAAGAACACGGCGACGGGGAGCTTGGCCGCCGGTGCCTTGACGCCCGGAGGAAGCCAAGCGGCGGGGTCCTGCCTGAAGCCGGGGCGGGAGACCCACATCGCGGGCTTCTCCCAGGCTTCGGGCGGCAGCGCGCCCTGCGGGGCGAACGAGACGCTGGGTACGAACGCCATTTCGGTCAGGTCTTCCGACCAGACCCGCAGGACCACGAGCAGCAGGAGGAGCGCGACGGTCAGCCCCCCGATCACGTACAGGAACTTGCGCGCCACTTCAGGCTCTCTCCAGCTTCTCGACATCCTCGGCGGTTTCGCCGCCGTTGCGCGCGGCTTCCCGTTCCAGCCAGATCTTGATCATCGCCACCATCGGGTCGGCGAGCGCCAGTCCCAGCAGGCCGAACAAAACGCCCATGATCAACTGGGCAGCCAGCACCAGCGCGGGCGGGAGGTCCACCGTCTTGCGGGCGATGTAGGGGACGATCAGGTAGCCGTCGATCAGGTGGATGAGCAAATAGACGAATATCGTGTAGACGCCCATCTCGGCGCTCACCGAGAAGCCCACCAGCACCATGATCGCGCCCGAGATCGGCGCGCCGATGTTGGGCAGGAAGGCCAGCAGGCCGGTGATGAGGCCCAGCAGAACCGCCATCGGCACGCCGAAGAGCTGCAGCATGAACCAGGTGAACAGGCCCTCCACCGTCATGCCGATGACGCGTCCGAACAGCAGGCGGCGCAGCGCCCGGCCCATGACCTGCGCGGTCGTTTCGAAGTGGTCGCGCCGGTCGACCGGGAGCATCCAGCCCACGCCCCGGCGGTAGAGGCGCGGCTCCATCGCGATGTAGGTGCCCAGAACCAGGATCAGGAACAGGGTGGTAATTCCGCCCAGCAGCCCGCCCAGCACCGCCGTCACCTGGCCGATGCCGCCCATCGCCTCCTGCGCGATGGAGCGCACGTCGCGCACGCGAATTTCCATGCCGTGGCGGGCGAGCCAGTTGAGGCCGCGATGGAACTGGCTCTCGATGGTTTCGGGCAGTTCGGCAGCCTGGGTGGCGATCTGGCTGCCCGCGAAGCGTCCCAGCCACAGCAGGAACAGCATCGAGGCGAGCAGCACCAGCGCCACCCGCCAGCCACGCCCGATCGGCAGGACCCGGCCGATCATGCGCGCGCCGCCGTCGATCAGCGCGGCGAAGACGATGCCGCCGAAGATCACCAGGAGTGATTGCGACAGGAACACGCCGAGCGCGAAGAGGGCGATCATGCCGATCCACACGAAGGCCTTGCGCGCCTCGTGCCGGATCAGCGGGTCGGTGATGTCGGTCGGACCGGGCCGGGTCGGCGTCGCGCTCGCTTCGTCGGTGTCGTGCCCGGGGCCGCCCGTGGTCGCCATCAGCGCGGTGCCTGCGCCTGCCCGGCGGGCTCGATGCGGGGTCGCAGGCTGGTGAAGGCGCGGCCGTCGCGAAGCGCGCTCCACCAGGTCAGCGGATTCCAGCCCTGCGTGCCGTCGAGCGAGAAGGTGATGAATTCCGCCCGTCCGCCGATGTCGGAGAGGGGGACCGCGCCGCCGAGACCGCCGTCACCCTCGCCCCGGGCATTGACGTAGAACGGCGCGCGGCTGTCGGCCGAGCGGTCCCGGTCGTCGCCCATCAGGAAGACATGGCCTTCTGGCACGGTGATCTCCCCATAGTTGTCGAGGTCCTGGTCGATATAGTCGATCACCTGGTAACTCGCGCCGTTGGGCAGGGTTTCACGGTAGGTCGGGAGTTCGTAGACCTCGCGCCCGCTGGGCAGGCGGGTGCGGTACTGGCCGAAGCCATCGTAGCAGTGGCCGGGCTCCTGCCCCTCGCAGGTGAGCGCGTCGTCGGCGGCGATCTGCACCGGTGCCTCGATCTCGCGCGGGATGAAGTGGCCGTTGAGGCGGATGCGGCCGTCGACCACCGCGATCCGGTCGCCGGGCAGGGCGACGACGCGCTTGATGAGGTCCGCCTTGCGGTTGCCCGGGACGACGATGACGACATCGCCGTACTCGGGCGTTTGGCCGAGGATGCGCCAGGTCGCGCGCGGCAGCAGGTGGAAGCTCAGCGACGACCAGTTCCAGCCGTAGGGATACTTGGAGACGACCAGACGGTCCCCCACCAGCAGCCCCGGCATCATCGAGATCGACGGGATGTAGAACGGCTTGGCGATGAACGAGTGGAACGCCAGCACCCCCAGCAGCATCAGCGCGAGGCCGCGCAGTTCCTGCAGCCAGTTGGTCTTGGCCTTCGCGGCGTCCGCCTTGGGGGATGCGGGTTCGCTGCCGGGAAGCGGGGCGGTCTGGTCGGTCATGGGAGCGGGGGGACTCGGTTCAGGCGGGAATGAGCGGGCGGGCTTCGATGATGACGAAGGCCTGCGCCCAGGGGTGGTCGTCGGTCAGCGTCAGGTGGATCACCGCCTCGTGCCCGGCGGGGATCATCGCGTCGAGCCGCGCCTTCGCGCCGCCGGTGAGCGCCAGCGTCGGCGCGCCGGACTTGGCGTTGACGACGCCGATGTCCTTCATGAACACGCCCGCCTTGAACCCGGTGCCGACCGCCTTGGAGAAGGCCTCCTTGGCGGCGAAGCGCTTGGCCAGCGTACCCGCGACGGTGTGCGGTCGGCGCGCCGCCTTGGCCTGCTCGACCTCGGTGAAGACGCGATGGAGGAAGCGGTCGCCGAAACGCTCGAGCGAATTGGCGATCCGCTCGATGTTGCACAGGTCGGAGCCGAGGCCGATGATCATCGCGTCATATCCTTCACCGCACCTCGTCCATCAGCGCGCGCATCTTCTTCACGCTGGCTTCGAGCCCGGTGAAGATCGCCTCGCCGATCAGGTAGTGTCCGATGTTGAGTTCCGCCAGTTGCGGGATGGCCGCGATCGGCTGGACGTTCTCGTATGTGAGGCCGTGGCCGGCGTGGGGCTCGATGCCGTTCTTGGCGGCGAGTGCGGCCATGTCGACGATGCGGCGCAATTCGTGCGCGACGGCCTCGCCCTGCGCATGGGCATATTCGCCGGTGTGGAACTCGACCACGGGGGCGCCGAGCTTCATCGCCGCCTCGATCTGGCGCGGCTCGGGGGCGATGAACAGGCTGACGCGGATGCCCGCGTCCGACAGCCGCGCGACGATCGGCGCGAGGCGGTTGTGCTGGCCTGCGGCGTCGAGCCCGCCCTCGGTCGTGCGCTCCTCGCGCCGCTCGGGCACGATGCAGGCGGCGTGGGGGCGATGCCGGAGCGCGATGTCCAGCATCTCGTCGGTGGCGGCCATCTCGAGGTTGATCGGCAGGCCGGTGGCCTCGAACACGCGCTGGAGGTCCTCGTCGCGGATATGGCGGCGATCCTCGCGCAAGTGCACGGTGATGCCGTCGCCGCCGGCCTGCGCCACGATCTGCGCGGCGCGCGCGGGGTCGGGATGCTCGCCGCCACGGGCGTTGCGGATCGTCGCGACGTGGTCGATGTTGACGCCGAGGCGCAGGCGGGCCGGGTTGTGGACGTTCATCCGATCATCCTGAACTTGTGGCGGGGACTAGGCCTGGGCCCGGCTGCCGGGCTTGACGGCGGGGCTGGCGGCGAGGTCCGCGGGCAGTTCGTCGGGCGCATAAGTCGGGAAGTTGAGCGCGACGAGCGGGAAGAACGGCACGCCGAGCTCCACCGACCCGGCCGAACGGTCGACCAGCGAGGCGGCGGCGATCACCTGGCCGCCGGCTTCCTCGATCGCCTTGATGGCCTCGCGGCTGGAGAGCCCGGTGGTGACCACGTCCTCGACCATCAGCACCTTGTCGCCCGGCTCCAGCGTGAAGCCGCGGCGCAGCTCGAACGTGCCGGTGGGGCGCTCGACGAACATCGCGTCGACCTGCAGCGCGCGGCCCATCTCCTGGCCGATGATGACCCCGCCCATCGCCGGCGAGACGACCTTGTCGATCTGCTTGCGGATGTCGTGCGGCAGCTTGGCGGCGATCGCCACGGCAAGCCGCGCGGCGCGGTCCGGGTTCATCAAGACGCGGGCGCATTGCAGGTAGTGCGCGCTGTGGCGGCCGGAGGAGAGCAGGAAGTGTCCTTCCAGCAAAGCCTTGCTGGCGCGGAACTCGGCGAGGACCTCTTCTTCGGTCATTACGGACAATACCTCCGGAGCGATTTGCATTGATCTGGCGCAGTTAGCGAGCACCTTGCGTCAAAATTTCCCCTAGAGGCGCTTGAGACACGCGGCAAGCGCGCGTATACGCCCGGCCAAAGGGGGCGAACGCCTCCAAAACAGGGGTGCGCGCAAGCCGAGACGAATCGGATGTGCGTTCGAAGGAAGTGGAAGCGCAAAAAACCATGACATTCGGCAAGACTATGCATGGCCTGAGGCAGGCAATCGGGGGTCTCGGGCTGACCGTGGCCGGTGTCCTGACTGCTGCCGTCCCAGCTTTTGCGCAGGACGCGGCTTCTTCTGCTCCGGCAGCGCCTTCCGCGCTCGCGACCGGCGCCGCACAGGGCGCCGCCGTGGCCTCCGGCGCGGGCAGCTACGTTCCCATGAAGCCGACCGAAGGCATCGGCATGCCGATCGACGGCGCCCTCGGCCTGCAGACCCAGTTCTCCAAGACCGGCGAATATGGCGAGTGGATCCACGACATCATCCTGATGCCGATCATCACCGCGATCTGCGTGCTGGTGCTGGCGCTGCTGGTGATCATCGCCGTGCGCTTCAACCGTCGTCGCAACCCGGTGGCATCGAAGACCAGCCACAACACGCTGCTCGAAGTGGTGTGGACGCTGGTTCCGGTGCTGATCCTGATCGGTATCGCGGTCCCCTCGATCGACCTCATCGCCAAGCAGTACAAGCCGGCCCCCGAAGGCGCGCTGACCATCAAGGTCACCGGCAACCAGTGGTTCTGGACTTACGGCTACCCCGACAATGGCGACTTCGAGGTCATCTCGAACATGCTCAACATCCCGGGCGCGCCGACCATCAACAACGGCGTGCGCAACGTCGGCACCAAGCCCTGGGACGGCCCCTCGCACCTCGAGGTGGACAACCGCATGGTCGTCCCGGTGGGTGAGCCGATCCGCCTGCAGATCACCGCCGCCGACGTGATCCACTCGTTCGCGATCCCCTCGCTGTGGTTCAAGCTCGACGCCGTGCCGGGCCGCATCAACGAGAAGGTCCTCGTGGTCGAGAAGCCGGGCGTCTACTACGGCCAGTGCTCGGAACTGTGCGGCGCCAAGCACGGCTACATGCCGATCGCGGTCGAGGCGCTGCCGCGCGCTCAGTACAATGCCTGGGTCCTGACCCATGCCGGTGGCGAGATCGACGGGCAAAAGAAGCCCGCCGCCGCCGCATCCGCTGCGGCTCCTGCCGCCGCTCCCGCCCCTGACGCTTCCGAAGCGGCCATGGGCGAAGCGACCGCCGAAGCCGAATAATAGCGATACGAGAGGACAGGGTCCCCACCATGGCAACCACCGCTGACCACTTCCAGGCACACTCGGAAGACCACGGCCACCACGATTCCGATCACAAGCCGGCGTTCTTCGCCCGCTGGTTCATGTCCACCAACCACAAGGACATCGGCACGATGTACCTGATCTTCGCGATCTTCGCGGGGATCATCGGTGGCGCCTTCTCGGGCATGATGCGCATCGAGCTCAACGAGCCGGGCATCCAGTACCTCGACACCTTCGCCCGCTGGTTCGGCGCGGTGAACCCGGACTTCAACACGACGCTGCACACCTGGAACGTGCTGATCACGGCGCATGGCCTGATCATGGTGTTCTTCATGGTCATGCCCGCCATCATCGGCGGCTTCGGCAACTGGTTCGTGCCGCTCATGATCGGCGCGCCGGACATGGCCTTCCCGCGCATGAACAACATCTCGTTCTGGCTGACGGTCTTCGGCTTCTTCTCGCTGCTCTGCTCGGCCTTCGTGCCCGGCGGCACGGGCAACGGCGCCGGCACCGGCTGGACGGTCTATGCGCCGCTCTCCACGAGTGGTTCGCCAGGGCCCGCGGTCGACTTCGGCATCTTCTCGCTGCACCTTGCGGGCGCGGGCTCGATCATGGGCGCGATCAACTTCATCACCACCATCCTCAACATGCGCGCGCCGGGCATGACCCTGCACAAGATGC
>DATKFS010000208.1:0-2421 GCA_035511275.1 Novosphingobium sp. | reverse complement strand
ATCAACGCCGCCTCGGCCGACGGCGCGCGTGCAACCACGGTCTCGGCCCGGCTCGATGCGGCGCGCCGCCTGCGCGAGGGAACCGACCTGTTCCGGTCCGGCACCGCCGCGCAGGGCGCGATCGGCGGCTTGCAGCCGCCCCGGGAGGTCGGGCTTGCCTGGCTGCGCGATCAGCTCGACATCGACCAGGCCGCGCCCGGCCATGCCGACCACTGGTTCGGCATCTCGCCCTCACACCTCCTTCTCATGCTCTTCCTGGGGCTGGTGAGCGCCACGCTGATCGCGCTGCAGATCTTCCGCCTCCGGCGGATCGGGGCGATCGCCGGCGGTGTCGCCACCGCCAAGACCTCGGAAAAGCCGCAGCCGAAGGCTGTCCCGCCCGCTGCGAAGTTCGCGCCCGCACCTGCCCCCGTTGCCGGCAGCGCCGGGCTCGCCTCGAGCAATGCGGCCGCGCCCGCGGGAGCTTCGCTGCGCAAGCCCAAAAGCTGGGCGGGGCAGCTGCGCGTGGTCCAGATCGTGCGAGAGACGCCGAGCGTGCTGACCTTCCGGCTCGCGGACCCGGCCGCCGACCGGCTGCCGTTCGACTTCCTGCCGGGCCAGTTCCTGCAGGTCGAGGTAGAGCCCGAAGCGGGCAAGACCGCGCGCCGTTCCTACACGATCGCCTCTTCGCCGACCCAGCGGGCCTATGTCGAACTGACGGTCAAGCGCGAGGAGCAGGGCGTGGTCTCGCGATACCTGCACGACAAGGTCGTCGCCGACGATCTGCTGAAGGTCAGCGGACCGTTCGGCGCCTTCACCTTCACGGGAACGGATGCCCAGAGCATCGTGCTGATCGCGGGCGGGGTCGGCATCACCCCGATGATGTCGGTGCTGCGCTATCTCACCGACACCGCGTGGAAGGGTGATATCTTCTTCTTCTACGGCGCACGGTCGACCGAGGAATTCGTGTTCCGCGACGAGCTCGAACGGCTCGAACGCCGTTTTCCCAACCTCCATGTCGTCGCCGCGATGCAGCGCGCGCCCGGCACCGTCTGGATGGGCCCCGAAGGGCCGATCACCCGCGAGATGATCCTGGCCGCGGTGCCGGAGATCGCGAGCCGGCGGATCCATATGTGCGGCCCGCCGGCGATGATGGGCGCGATGCGCGGCGTGCTGGCGGAACTCGGCGTCCCCGAAGCGCAGCTGCACACCGAGGCGTTCGGTCCGGCCTCGCTGCCGGCCGACCACGAGGATCTCGAGGTCAAGCCCGCGCCCGCGCCAGCAGCTAAGCCGGCCCCGAGCGCCGAGGTGGCACCGAGCACGGTGACCTTCTCCGTGTCGGGGGTGTCGGCGGCTTTGCCCGCGGACGAGACCGTGCTCGAGGCGGCCGAGGGCGCGGGCGTCGAGATCCCCTATGCCTGCCGTGCGGGCACATGCGGCGCCTGCGTCGTCAAGCTGCTGCAGGGCGAGGTGACGATGGAGGTCGAGTCCGGCCTCGCGCCCGCCGACAAGGCGCAGGGCTATGTGCTCGCGTGCCAGGCGAAGGGCACGGGCACGCCGCTCGTGGTCGAAGCCTGATGCGCGAACGCAGCGACATCGCCGTCGGCCTGCTGGTCGCGTTCCTGCTGCTGTTCCCGTTCGGCTACCTCGTGCATGTGTCACCGCGCTTTCCGGGCAGCCTGGCCGGCGGGATCATCGGGATCGCAGCGCTCGTGCTGATGCTGCTGACGCTTCCCTATGTCGCGGCCAAGCATATCGCCTGGGTCGACAAGGCGCTCTCCCGGCTCGTCAGCAAGCCGACCCTGCTCGCCATCCACATCTATGCCGGCGTGCTGGCGCCGATCCTGGGTCTGGTCCACGCCGCGCACAAGCTCGAAAGCCCGGTCGGACTGCTTCTGACCATCCTTCTGCTGATGACGGTCATCACCGGCTTCATCGGCCGCTACCTGCTTGCCCAGCTTGGTCGGGCGCTGCGCGGACGCAGGTCGGAACTGGCTTCGCTTCGCGCCGCCTTCCTCGAGGAGCCGGCCGCGCCGACGCAGGCCGATACCGCAGCCGCGCCGCTGTCGGGCTGGAGGCGCTATCTGTTCGTCGCCGGGGATGCGCCCGCGGGCCAGCACCCCCAGGACAAGGCGGGGATCGCCGCGGCGCTGGCCGATACCGAATTCGCGATCCGCGCCGAAGAGGCGACCAACACCCTGTTCGCGCGATGGCGGTTCCTGCACATCCTGCTGGGCTGTCTCATCTTCGCGCTGCTCGCGCTCCACGTCGGCGCGGCGATCTATTACGGGCTGCGCTGGCTATGAGCTGGCAGCGTCTTTCCTATGCCGTCTTCATCGCAGCCCTGCTGGTGATGGTCGCCGCGGTCGCGATCCGGATGCGATCGGACGCGCCGAGGGATGCCGGCCTGGTGGCGCAGCTCGTAGCGCCCGGCCCGCTCTC
>DATKFS010000207.1:0-19456 GCA_035511275.1 Novosphingobium sp. | reverse complement strand
TATCCGATAGCGCACTCGGTTCGACAACTTGGCATACGGAGGTCCGTCGCCCCGGACCCGCATCTTCTGCAGGCTCGATACAGAGATGCCGGTGATGGAGGAGGCGATCATCTCATCAACAGCAATCGGCTGAAGGTCACTCATTGGTTCACCCCATGATGGCGCATCCCGGAGTGGGCAAAGCGCGGCAAAGAGGGCTTCCAATTGAGCCACGATTGAGCGGGCGTCATTTGATCTAATTCGATCTATTTAGATCGAACGCACGACTGCGTGCTCCGCGTGCCGAACGGTTCGCGCCGCGAGCGAGACTAAGCACCGTGATTGTCGGGTGATTGCTAAAGCCATTTTGCAGCCACCAAAGCTGCAGCAATATTCCCAGCCAAAACAATGGCGCGCCCGGCAGGGTTCGAACCTGCGACCCCAAGCTTAGAAGGCTCGTGCTCTATCCAGCTGAGCTACGGGCGCGCGCGGTCTCCCCATAGCGCGGTTGCGGCGCTTGGCAAACCGGCGCCCTCGGCAAACTTGTGCTTTGCGGCGCTGGCGACCCGCGTTACGCAGAGACATGAACGCCAGCCCGGACACGCCGCCCAGCCCTTCCGCCCCCCTGTCCCGCATCGACGGCGCCGAGGGCGGCAGGCGGCACTTCCGGTATTTCGACTATGTGATGGTCGCCTTCGTCGCGATCCTGCTGCTCTCGAACCTCATCGGCGCCTCCAAGCTGGCTTCGCTGGGCGGGGTGACCTTCGGCGCGGGCATCCTGTTCTTCCCGGTCAGCTACGTCATCGGCGACGTGCTGACCGAGGTCTACGGCTACGCCAACGCCCGCCGCTGCGTCTGGGCGGGGTTCTTCGCGCTGGTCTTCATGGCCTTCATGAGCTTCGTCGTCGTCGCCCTCCCCCCGTCCGACGGCTGGGACGGCCAGTCCGCCTACGAGGCCGTGTTCGGCTCGACCTGGCGCATCGTCCTCGCCTCCGTCACCGCGTTCTGGGCGGGCGAATTCGTCAATTCCTTCGTGCTCGCCAAGATGAAGATCCTGACCGGCGGCAAACACCTGTGGACCCGCACCATCGGCTCGACCGTGTTCGGCCAGGCGATCGACAGCGCCCTGTTCTATCCGATCGCCTTCCTCGGCACCTGGACCACGGCGCAAGTGCTGACGGTGATGGTCACCAACTGGGCGATGAAGGTCGCCTGGGAAGCGATCCTGACGCCTGTGACGTACGCCGTCGTCGGCTGGCTCAAGGGGCGCGAGGGCGTGGAGGTGTTCGACGAGAACCTCGACTTCTCGCCCTTCGCGAAGACCCGTTCGGTCTGAGAGAGAGGGCGCGGCAATCCGGCATCACCGGATTTCCAAACCGCCCCTGAGCCGCTAGGCCGCGCCGATGCTCGACCGCATCCTCCTGTCCCGTTTCCGCAACCACCGCGAAACCGCGGTGGAAGGCACGGCGCAGTTCAACCTGCTGGTGGGCGAGAACGGCGCGGGCAAGACCAACGTGCTCGAGGCGATCAGTCTCCTCGCGCCCGGGCGGGGCCTGCGCCGGGCGCAACTGGCCGACATGCCGGGGCAGGCCGGCGACGGCGGCTTCGCGGTGAGCGCCGACCTCTCCCTGCCGCAGGGCGAGCCCGTGCGGCTGGGGACCGGGGTCGCGGCAGAGCGTCCGGGTCGGCGGCTCGTGCAGGTCAACGGCGCCCAGACTTCCGCCCTCAGCCTTGCCGAGTGGCTGTCGGTCGGCTGGCTGACCCCGGCGATGGATCGCCTGTTCGTCGAGAGCGCCGGCGCGCGGCGGCGGTTCCTCGACCGGCTGGTGCTGGCGCTGGCCCCCGGCCACGCAGGCAATGCCGCGCGGCTGGAATCCGCGCTGCGGGAGCGCAATCGCCTGCTGTCCGACGAACGGGCGCCCGACCCGCGCTGGCTCGACGCCATCGAGACGCAGATCGCCGAGGCCGGCGCGCTGGTCGCCACGGCCCGCGCCGACCTCGTCGCCCGGCTGGAAGCGACGCTGGCGACGCTCCCCGACGCGCCCTTCGCCAGGCCCTCGCTGGAATACCTGCCCGGCGGGCCGCTGGAGGCCGACGCGCTCGCCGCTGCCCTGCGCGGGGGGCGTCCCCGCGAACGCGCGGCGCAGCGCACGCTCATCGGCCCGCACCGCGACGAGCTGGCAGTGACCATGGCGGGCAAGGACCAGCCCGCCGCCGAGTGTTCCACCGGCGAGCAGAAGGCGATGCTGATCGCCGTAACCCTCGCCCATTCGCAGCTGCTGGAGGGAAGCGGCGAGGCACGCCCGCGCCTGCTGCTGCTCGACGAAGTGGCCGCCCACCTCGATCCGCTGCGCCGCGAGGCCCTGTTCGACCGCCTGCGTGCGGGCTCCGCGCAAGTCTGGCTCACCGGCACCGAAATCGCCCCGTTCGACGCCATCGCGGCGGAAGCGGCCGTGTGGGAAGTCAGCGGCGGCGCGGTGCGGCGAGTGGGGTAGCCGCCCTCCGCGCGAAAGCGGGGGCGACGATTACTGCGCGGCAGGCACCTTCGGCAGCGCGTCTTCCACGTCGTCCACCGTCGCCGCGACGATCGCATCGATGCCGATGGCGGTGGGGTGGACATGATCGCCCTGCAGGAGATCGGGCTTGTCGATCACCGGCTGGAGGAAGAACGGCACCAGCACCGCGTGATACTTATCGGCGAGCTGCGGGTAGATCGGGTTGAAACCTTGCGCATAATCGCGCCCGAGGTTCGGCGCGGCGAGCATCCCGAGGAGCACGACGGGAATCTTCTCCGCCTGCAGCCGCTTCAGGATCGCCTCCATGTTGGCGCGCGTCTCGGCCGGGGGGAGCGAACGCAGCATGTCGTTGCCGCCAAGGCTGATGATCACCAGTTCAGGCTTGGCGGACTGGCTCTTGAGCGTGAAGTCGAGCCGCTGCAGCCCCGCCGCCGTGGTATCGCCCGAGACGCCCGCGTTGGCGATCCGCGCATTGACCCCGCGTGCCCGCAGCGCCTGCTCCATCCGGTCGGGATAGCTCTCGCCGTCCTCCAGCCCGTAGCCCGCCAGCAGCGAATCGCCGAAGGCGAGGATGCGCCGCTCCGGGCCCATCACGGGGATCTGCGGCGGCGCGTCGATGGCGCTTTCGGTGGCTTCGGGAGGAGGCGGCGGCGCCTTGTCGCAGGCGGCCAGCGCAAGGGCGGAAACGGCAAGGAGGGCGAGGGAATGGAAGCGCAAGACGAACTCCTTCAGGTGCCCGACTTGTCGGACCGCATGGTGCTATCCCATATGGGGACCGTGACAAGCCCTGCCCACTCCCCCATCGCCCTCCCCGATCCCACCATCCTCGCCAGCGACCTCAGGCTCACGCTGGGTTCGGGAGCGAGCGCGGTGGAGATCCTGAAGGGCATCGACCTCACCGTGCCGCAGGGCCAGACACTGGCCCTGCTGGGGCCGTCGGGTT
Source organism: Novosphingobium sp. (assembly GCA_035511275.1). Lineage (GTDB taxonomy): Bacteria > Pseudomonadota > Alphaproteobacteria > Sphingomonadales > Sphingomonadaceae > Novosphingobium. The sequence continues at coordinate 16,018 of DATKFS010000207.1, read as the reverse complement.
CGGGCAAGTCCTCGCTCATGGCCGTCCTGAGCGGGCTTGAGCGGGCGAGTTCCGGAACGCTGCAGGTGGCCGGGCAGGACTTCGTGGGCATGGGCGAGGACGACCTGGCGCGCGCCCGGCGGGGGCGGATCGGGGTGGTGCTCCAGGCGTTCCACCTGTTGCCGACGATGACCGCGCTGGAGAACGTCGCCACGCCGCTGGAACTCGCCGGCATGGCCGATGCGCGCGAGCGGGCGGAGGCGGAACTGGTCGCGGTCGGGCTCGGCCACCGGATCTCGCACTATCCCGCGCAGCTTTCGGGCGGCGAGCAGCAGCGCGTCGCCATCGCCCGCGCGCTTGCGCCCCGCCCGGCGCTGGTTTTCGCCGACGAGCCGACCGGCAACCTCGACGCCGCCACCGGCGCCGCGATCGTCGACCTGCTCTTCGCCCGCCGCGCCGAAGCGGGCGCGACGCTGCTCATCATCACCCACGACGAGGCCCTCGCCCGCCAGTGCGAGCGCGTGGTGACGCTGGCCGATGGCCGGATCGCGAGCGACCATCGTGCATAGTCCGCACCGATCGGACCGGGGCGTGGCGCCATGCTGCTGATGGCCCCGACACCCTCGCCCGTCCTGCCCCGGCGGGAGCGCGCCGCGGCCCTCCCCTGGCGGACCGCCTGGACGATCGCGCGACGCGACCTGTCCGCACGGTTCCGGGGCCTCAGGCTCCTCCTCGTCTGCCTGTTCCTCGGGGTCGGCGCGATCGCCGCGATCGGTACGCTGACCGGCTCGATCGAGAGCGAACTGGGCTCGCGCGGGCGGGAAATCCTCGGCGGCGACATCGAGCTGAGGGTCTGGCAGCGCCCGCTGAGCGACGCGGAACAGGGCGCGCTCGCAAGGCTCGGCACCGTCTCGCAAGGCCTTCGGATGCAGGCCATAGCCAGCCGGGGCGAGGCCAACGCCCCGGTCGCGCTCAAGGCGGTCGACGGGCGCTGGCCGCTCTACGGCAGGCTGGAACTGACCGACGGCCGCCGCGTCGGCGCGCCGCCCGCCGGCACCGTCTGGATCGCCAAGGGCACTGCCGCCCGCCTCGGCGTCGCCACAGGCTCGCGCATCGAACTTGGCGGCGTGCCCGTCACGATCGGCGGCATCATCGCCGCCGACCCCGAGCAGATGAGCGAGGGGTTCGCGCTCGGCGACACCGCCATCGCGCCGCTCGACCTGCCCGCTCGCGCCGGGTTGACGACGCCCGGAGCCATGTACCGCAGCGTCGCCCGCGTGCGCTTCACCGACCCGCAGCGCGGCCCCGAGCCGGTGATCGACGCACTCAAGGCGCGCTTCGGCGACACTGCCTTCGAGACGCGCACCCGGCTGGCCGCCTCCCCCTCCACAGAGCGCTTCGTCGGCCGCATGGGCGAGTTCCTCGTGCTGGTCGGCCTTGCCGCGCTGGTGATCGCGGGGATCGGGATCGGCGGCGGCGTCTCCTCTTACCTCGAGGCGCGGCGCACCTCGATCGCGACGCTCAAGGTGCTGGGCGCGACGAGCGGCGACATCGCGCGCATCTATGTGCTGCAGGTCGGCGCGGCTGCGCTTGCCGGAAGCGCGGCGGGGCTTGCCGCCGGCGTCATGGTCACTCCCCTGCTCGCTTCGGCGCTGTCGAGCCTGCTGCCGGTCAACACCGGCTTCACCGTCTCCCCCGCCGCGCTGGCGACGGCCGCCGCCTATGGCCTGCTGGTGGCGCTGGTCTTCGCCGCGCCGCCGCTGGTGCGGGCGCGCGGCTGGCCGGCGATGGCGCTGATGCGATCGCGCGTTTCCCCGCTCGCCGCCGACCGCAAGGCGCTGGCCTTGCCGGTGGGACTGGGCCTCGCCGCGATCGTCGCCCTGGCGCTCGTCAACGCCGCGCAGCCGCTGGTGACGCTGGGCTTCCTCGCCGGATCGGCGGCGATGCTGGGCCTGCTTGCCCTCATCGGGCTGGGCATCCGCCACGGCGCCGCCCGCCTGCCGAGACCGCGCGGACCGATGCTGCGCGCGGGGCTTGCCAACCTCCACCGCCCCGGCGCGCAGACCGGCGCGCTGGTGACCGCGCTCGGCTTCGGGCTCTCCGCCTTCGTGCTGATCGCCGGCGTCCAGACGAGCCTCGACGCCAACATCCGCCGCACCGTGCCCGACCGCGCGCCGGACTTCTTCGTGCTCGACGTCCCGCGCGACAAGGCCGTCGCCTTCCGGGACGCGGTGGAGCAGACGGTGCCCGGGGCCCGGCTCAGGCTGGTGCCCAACTTGCGCGGCCGCATCGTCGCCTATGGTCCCCGCAACCGCATGACCAGGGTATCGAGCTTCGGCAAGGACCTGCCCGAAGGCGCCTGGGCGCTCAAGGGAGAGCGCGGGCTGACCTACTCGGTCGGCGTGCCCGAAGGCAGCACCGTGACGTCGGGCCGGTGGTGGCCGGAAATCCCCTGGGGCGGACCGCTGGTCTCGGTCGACCAGGACCTCGCCAAGGCGATCGGGCTCAAGGTGGGAGACTACGTCACGGTCAACGTGCTGGGCGTGGAGCGGACCGCCAAGGTGGCTTCCTTGAGGCGGATCGACTGGGATTCGCTCGGCTTCAACTTCGTCCTGGTCTTCTCGCCCGGCGCGATTTCGGACGCCCCGCACAACCTTGCCGCGACGATCGAGGTGCCCCCCGGCGCCGCGACCACGGGGCTGCTGCCCCGCCTCGTCCGTGCCTTCCCGTCGAGTTCGGTGATAGAGACCGGAAGCCTCCTGCGCGATGCCCGGGCGCTGCTCGACCAGATGTCGGCGGCGATCCTCGCGGCGGCGTCGGTGGCGGTGCTTGCGGGGCTTGCGGTCCTGCTCGGCGCGATCGCCGCCGCGCGGGCCAGTCGCACTTACGACACCGTGATCCTGCGCGTGCTGGGTGCGAGCCGCCGCCAGCTGCTGGTGCAGCAGATGGCGGAGTACGGGATCATCACGGGGGTGCTTGCCGTCGTCGCGCTCGCCGCGGGCAGCGCGATGGGCTGGGCCGTGGTGGTCAAGCTGTTCGGGTTCAGCTGGATGCCCGACTGGCCCCGCATCCTCGCGGTGCTCGGCGCCGGGCTCGCGCTGATCCTCGGCTTCGCGCTGGCCGGCTCGCTACCGCTGCTGCGGGCGAAACCGGCACGCGCCTTGCGGGAACTCTAGGGCCGGCTCAGGCGAAGACGTCCGCGCCGGTGGGATCCTTGGGGTCTTCGCCGAAGCGATTGAAGCCGGGGGTGCCGGGCAGGAACAGGATCACCAGGAAGGCGATGCTGGCGATCCAGCCGACGAAGGGGATCATGCCCAGGACCGCGAAGCCCAGATACCACCAGCCGCTCATGTCGCGATCGTGCAGGCGGCGGATCGCCACGGCGAGGCCGGGAATGAAGGTGGCGAGGAAATAGAGCCCGCCGATGCCCATCAGCAGCATGAACCCGCCCCCCAGCGCGGCGGAGGAGGCATTGCCGCTCTCGAGGTCCGTCAGCGTGCTCAGCGAAAAGCCCATGGCCAGTGCAAGCACGGCGATGACGGCGTAGACGATCACGTTGAGGAGAGTGAACGCCCAGTATTCCATCCGGCGCGACCGGCCGTTGAACTCGGCATAACGACGAAACGGCATCACCATGTATTCGAGCATGAACTTCCCCTTTCCTGCGCAGGATTACCTACGCGGACGCCAATGCGCCATGTGCCTGCCTTGCGGGGTGGGACTATAAGGGTAAAGCCTTGGTGGGCAACGGGTGAGTTGGGCGCCGGCAAAAGGCGGGCGCACTCCGGCGCGAGGGGCATCGCGCCGGAGTGCCTGGGCCGTTTGCCCTAGAACCGGAACCTTGCCGCCACGCCATAGGTGCGCGGCTGGTTCGGATAGCCCGAGATCGAGCCGGGCTGCGCCGGGCTGTCGAATATCTGCAGGATCGTCCGGTCGTCCAGCAGGTTGCGGCCGCAGACGCTCAGTTCCAGCCCGTTCGCCATCGCATAGGTGAGCGAGGCGTTGACGTCGTTGATGTCCTGCTGGAACTCCTGCGCCGCCGAGAGCGCCGCCGCGACGCTGGTGACGTTGCCGAGCGCATCGCGCACGACGAGGCCGGGAAGCCCTTCGACCAGCCGGAACTGGGCCTCGTAGTGGTAGTCGCCGCGCAGGATCACGCGGTCGCCGTTCGCGCCGACGGGCTGCACGAACTCGGCCCCGAAAGTGACCGACAGCGGCGATACGCCCGCCGGGGTGGTGCCGGACAGGTCCCCGAAGGCGGAGAGCTGGAACCGGTCGTACTTCGGATCGAGGTACGTCCATGCCAGCGTCAGCGTCAGCGGCTCGATCGGCTTGGCCGAACCTTCGAACTCGATGCCGAAGGCGGACTGCTTGCCCGCATTGGCGAGGAAGAAGCCCGATCCCGTGAAGACGTTCGACTGGAAGTTCTTGATGATCTGCTTGAACACCGCGACGTTGGCCGAGACCACGCCCCAGTTGCCCTTGAAGCCGAGTTCGTAGACCGTCGAATCCTCCGGATCGGCGAAGCGGCTGCCCGAGGTGAGGTTGGTCACCGCAAGCCCCTGCGCGCGCAGGGCGACAAGGTCGGCCGGCGTCGGCCGGCTATCGCGCGAGAGGTTGACCGAGGCCGCCTTGTAGCCCGTCGCCCAGGCGGCATAGAGGTTGATGCTGGGCGTCACGTCCCAGGCGACGCGCGCGGTATAGCTGAAGTCGCCGTCGCTCACCCCGCCCGGCTCGACGGCGTTGGGCACGTTCATGAACGGCGGGAAGTACTGCAGCGCGCGCAACGGATTGAGCGGATTGGCGGCGCGGTTGTTGGCGTTGCCCGCGGCGAAGGCCAGCAGTTGCTGGTAGACCGGCGCGGTCGTCGGGCTCGTGGCGAAGGCGACGACCTGGGCGGTATTGGTCGGATCGATGCCGACCGAGCGCAAGGCCCCGCCCAGCAGCAGTTGCTGGCGGAAGGCGGCATAGCGCGGATCGTCGAAGTCGATCGCGGCAAAGGCATCGTTCGAGCTGGTGGCAGTGGCATAGCGCTTGCGGTCGTGGGTGTAGTTGATGCCGCCCGTGACGATCAGGCCCGGCGCCACCTCGAAGTCGAGCTGGCCGAAGATCGAGTACGCCTCGTCCTTGAGCTTGTAGGCCTCGGTCAGCCCGGTGCCGGAGGCGAAGAACCGGTTCGCGTACTTCGCCGGGTTGCCCTCCAGTGCGCCGAAAGTGGTTTCGAGCTGCGGTACGCTGAGCGCGCCGCCCGACAGGCTCTGGACCAGCAGGTTCGCGTAGGGCCGCGCATCGTCGCCCCAGGACACCTCGTTGTTCTGGTCGATCTTCTCGTTCAAGTAGTAGCCGCCGAGCAGGCCGGTGATCCTGTCGCCCAGCGCGAAGTTGGCGCGCAGTTCCTGGGTGAAGGTCTTGATCCGAAGGTCCTGCCAGTTGCGGCCGAGGAGGTCGGCGCTGGAGAAGTCCGAATCCTGGTTGGTCAGCGAATTGGTGCGGCGATAGGCGGTGATCGATGTCAGCTGCACGTCGCCGAAGTCGTAGTCCACTTCTCCCGAAAGCCCCCAGTTCTCGATCTTGTTGGAGGATTCGAAGTTGTAGTACGCGATGTCGTCGTACTTCTCTCCGGGCTGGTTGACCGCTCCGCCCAGCGCGAAGATCGCCGCCGTGGGCGTCGCCTGCCGCAGGTTGACGACGGCGCAGCAGTTCTCGTCGATCTTGCCGTAGTCGCCGATGAGGCGCACCTCGAGCCGGTCGTGGTCGTCGAACAGCAGCTGGCCCTTGGCGAACCAGCGGTCGCGCTCGTTGGTGCGCTCGCCGGTGGCGAGGTCCTTGACGGTGCCGTCGCGCTTGTTGATGCCGCCCGCCACGCTGAAGGCCAGGTTCTCGGCGATCGGGCCGGTGACCGTGCCCTTGACGACCACCGCATCATAGTTGCCATAGCTCGCCTCGACGTTGCCGCCGAATTCGAACTGTGGCTTGCGCGTCACGATCGAGATCACCCCCGCCGAGGCGTTCTTGCCGAACAGCGTGGACTGCGGCCCGCGCAGCACCTCGATCCGCTCGACGTCGGGGAAGTCGGCGATCATCGAGGCCGAACGCGAGCGATAGACGCCGTCGATGAACAGGCCCACCGAGGGCTCGATCCCGGCGTTGTTGGCCCCGTTGCCGAAGCCGCGAATGTAGAAATTGGTGTTGGCGCTGGACTGCAGCTGGTTGACGCGCAGGCTCGGCACGACCGACTGGAGGTCCTTGAGATCGCGGATCTGCGCGCGTTCCAGCGTCGCCCCGGTCGTCACCGAAACCGCGACGGGCACGTCCTGCAGCGTCTGCTCGCGCTTGGTGGCGGTGACGATGATGGTGTCGGAGTACTGCTCCTCCTCCGCCTGGGCCGCTGGCTCCTGCGCCTGGACGGAGGAACCCGCGAAGGCCAGCGCCAGTCCGCCCAGCGCAACCCCCGCGCGAAGACCGGAGCGGCCGTTGACGATGCCCATGCGCGATCCACGCGCGGCGAAGCCTGCTGCAATACCCTTCATCGGGATCCCCTGTTCTCCTGCGCGGGTGCCGGCATCGAGCGTGTCGGCCTGACCGCCTATCGTAAACGTGCTTTTACGAAGTAACCCGAGGCTTCACAATCGAACTCATCGAAGAACTGCGGACAATTCGCAACCGTAGTGGCGGCAACGCCACAGCCCGCCCCGTCGCAGCGCTCTTGCCGAAATAGCTCCCATAAGCTAAGGGCGCGCAAATTTTGCAGTGCAGCAGGCACCTGCACGATGCCGCCCTCCTTTCGAAAGAAGACCCATGTCCGCCCCGCTTCCCCTGCGCAACATCGCGATCATCGCGCACGTCGACCACGGCAAGACCACGCTCGTCGACCAGCTTTTCCGCCAGTCCGGCACGTTCCGCGACAACCAGCGCATCGAAGAGCGCGCAATGGATTCGAACGACCTCGAAAAGGAGCGTGGCATCACCATTCTGGCGAAGCCGACCTCGATCGAGTGGAACGGCTATCGCATCAACATCGTCGACACGCCCGGACACGCCGACTTCGGCGCAGAGGTTGAGCGCATCCTCTCGATGGTCGACGGCGTGGTTCTCCTCGTCGACAGCTCGGAAGGCGCGATGCCGCAGACCAAGTTCGTCACCGGCAAGGCGCTGGGCCTGGGCCTCAAGCCGATCGTCGTCGTCAACAAGATCGACCGTCCCGACGGCCGCCACGCCGAGGTGCTCGACGAAGTGTTCGACCTCTTCGTCAGCCTCGACGCCAACGACGAGCAGCTCGACTTCCCGACCCTCTACGCCTCGGGCCGCAACGGCTACGCCAGCTACGACCCGGACCTGCGCGAAGGCGACCTGACCCCGCTGTTCGAGAAGATCGTCGAGCACGTGCCCGCCCCCGACCTCGACGTCGACGCGCCGTTCTCGTTCCTCGCCACCCTGCTCGACCGTGACAACTTCATGGGCCGCGTCCTCACCGGCCGCGTCCAGTCGGGCACGCTGAAGGTCAACGACCCGATCCGCGCCATCGACATGGACGGCAAGGTCGTCGAAGTGGGCCGTGCCACCAAGGTGCTGTCGTTCCGTGGCCTCGATCGCGTTCCCGTCGAGGAAGCCCGCGCCGGTGACATCATCGCGCTCGCCGGTCTCGAAAAGGCGACCGTGTCGAACACCATCGCCGATCCTTCGGTCACCGAGGCGATCCAGGCGCAGCCGATCGATCCGCCGACCCTCGCCATGCGCTTTGCCGTCAACGACTCGCCGCTCGCGGGCCGTGAAGGCGACAAGGTGACGAGCCGCATGATCCGCGACCGCCTGATGCGCGAAGCGGAAACCAACGTCGCCATCCGCGTCACCGAATCGGCCGACAAGGACAGCTTCGAAGTCGCCGGTCGCGGTGAACTCCAGCTGGGCGTTGTCATCGAGACGATGCGCCGCGAAGGCTTCGAGCTGGGCATCAGCCGTCCGCGCGTGCTGTTCGGCACCGACGAGAAGGGTGGCCGCACCGAGCCTTACGAAACCGTCGTGATCGACGTCGACGACGAGCACTCGGGCACGGTCGTCGAGAAGATGCAGCGCCGCAAGGCCGAGCTGACCGACATGCGTCCCTCGGGCTCGGGCAAGACCCGCATCACCTTCTCGGCCCCCTCGCGCGGCCTCATCGGCTACCACGGCGAGTTCCTCTCGGACACGCGCGGAACCGGCATCATGAACCGCCTGTTCGAGAAGTACGACGCCCACAAGGGTCCGATCGAAGGCCGCCAGAACGGCGTGCTGATCTCGAACTGCACCGGTGAAGCGGTCGGCTACGCGCTGAACTCGCTGGAAGATCGCGGCGTGCTGTTCATCAAGCCCCAGGAAAAGATCTACGAGGGCATGCTGATCGGCGAGAACGCCAAGACCGACGACCTCGAAGTGAACCCGATGAAGTCGAAGCAGCTGACGAACTTCCGTTCGACCGGCAAGGACGACGCCATCCGCCTCACCCCGCCGCGCGTCATGACGCTGGAGCAGGCGATCGCCTACATCGACGACGACGAGATGGTCGAAGTCACCCCGCAGTCGATCCGCCTGCGCAAGGTCTGGCTGGACCCTAACGAGCGCAAGAAGCAGGGCCGCAAGAAGGAAAACGCCTGAGGCGAACCTTCCCGGCTTGCGCCGGGGCACATTGAAAAGGGCGCGACGGTCTGGCCGTCGCGCCCTTTTTCTCGTCTGCATCCCGCGTGGGCCGCCCGGAAGGACAACGGGGCGCCGGCACAGGCGCGTCCGTTGTCCCTCCCGCGATCCTCTCCGGGAGGATCAGGTCAGGGTCAGAACTGGAACCCGACGGTCGCGCGAAGCGAGTGATAGTCGAAGTTCTTGTCGTTGCCCTTGATGCGCGTCGAGCCCGAATCGATCAGGAACGGGTTGGTCGCAGGCGCGGAGCCCGGGCCGACCTCGACGTTGTACTTGTTGTCGCTGTAGCGGTTGTAGAGGTACTCGAGACCCAGGCTCATCTTGTCGGTGAGCATGATCTCGGTGCCGCCGCCGGCCTGCCAGCCCCACACGCCCTTGCCGTCGCGATGCTCGTCGAACGAATTGGCGGTATTGGTGGTGGTGAAGGTGTGGTCGAGCTTGGCATAGCTGCCACCGCCGGTGACGTAGAACAGCGCGCCGCCGCCGGGCGTGTAGCCGGCGCGCAGGCGGGCCGATGCCGACCAGTCCATCTCGCGCTGGATCGCGTAGGAGGCCGGCGTGGTGCTGTAGCCGGACACGGCGTCCTTGGCTTCGGTCTTGGCGCCTTCGATCAGGCCGCCAACGACGAAGTTGCCCATGCGGCGGTCGTAGCCGATGCGCACGCCGTACTCGGCGCCGTCCCTGTCGCCGCGGCAACCGGCGGCCGGGGTCGCCCCGCGCGCACGGCCGCTGCAGAACCCGGGCGAGAAGGCATTGGCGCCCGCTGCCGTGTTGACGTTGTTGTCGTAGTTGCCGTCGCCGTCGGTATCGAACTTGAGGGTGTCGAAGCTGTCCTTGTTCTGGGTCGAGAAGCCCCCGAAGCCCTGGACATAGACGCCGTCGAAGTGGCTGTCGCGACCGCCGGAGGCGGGGCCGGCATCCTGTGCGAATGCTGGGGCGGCCGTCATGGCGGCGGCAAACGCGATGGCGGACACCGCGCGATGAAGATTGGTCATAAGATCCTTCCTGAGCGTGGGCGGTTCGTCGCCCTGCGAGAGGATCAAGTTGCGAGAGCGTCCAAGGTTGCGCTCACTATCGCGAAAATCATTGGATTTTACAGTAACTTACAAAACTTCGTGTCGGTCAGGTGACAATGAAGACGGTTCCACCGCTCGTCGTGGCCATCCCCCGCCCGGCCGTGAAAGCCGAACGGGGGACGCGGATGTCAGAAGATCAGAACGCTGCCGAGAGCGAGAACAGCACGGTCGATCCGGCGATCTGCGAGCCGTTCTTGGTCGAGGAGAAGTTCGGCTGCAGGTAGGCCGATTCCGACTTCGAGATGTCGGTATCGACATAGGCGACGCCGAGCGTGACCGGGCCCACCGCGAGGTCGGCGCCGAGCATCCAGTCGAGGTAGCTGCCGGTCGGGGCTACGCTGGTGCCGTTCGGGCCAAGACCCGAGTTGCCGTCGGAATAGCCCAGGTGCGCCTTGAGCGAGAGCGGGGTATTGGGGATGCCGCCGCTGAGGTCACCCCAGACGTAGAAGTTGTCCGACTTGGCGCCGGGGTTGTCGGGGATGCCGTCCGCGTAGGCATCGGCGTCGTTGTACCAGCGGCCGAGGGCCTGCTGCTTGGGTGCGTAGGCGACACCGATCAGGGCCTTGGCCGGACCCATGGTGGTCGAGAGCTTGACATAGGGTTCCGCGAAGTCGGTTTCCGAAGCGCCGCCCGGATACATGTACCAGGTCAGGCCGACGTCGAGCGTCACGCCGCTGGAGATTTCCGTCGCGAAGCCGCCGACGAGGTCGAGTTCCATGTTGGAGCCGCCGAAGGTGCCCCAGCCCGAGAGGTTCGACGCCCAGGTGCCGACGTAGAGGCCGCTGGCGTGGGTGGCGGTGATGCCGCCCTGGATCGCCATTTCCTTGTCGGTCTGCGAGACGCCGCGGAAGCGGTAGTCGGTGACGAGGCCGACGCTGCCGGAGACGGTGATTTCGCTGGGGGCTTCTTCCTGCGCCATCGCGGGAGTCGCGGTCGCAAGGAATGCGGCGGCGAGGCCGGCGACGCCGGCAAAAAGACGAGACTTCATACGGAACACCCTCATGTTACTGTTTATAACACGTTCCGTCCTGCGTCCGGGGCGCGGTCCTCGCTGCGTGGCGGGACCGTTTCACTCCGGCAAGACGAGGAATACGCAGGCAAGCTGTCCCATCTTTTGCTTTATCGTGACGAACTATTGCTGCGTTCTGCAGCGCAACATGTGTGCCCGCAGTGCAACACAAAAGCGCAGGGACCGCCAGCAGGCCAGACCGACCGCACGAAGGCTCCGCAGTGCGGACAAAGAAAGCCGGGCGCAGCGTGCAGACGCTGCGCCCGGAAGGTTAGAGGGCCGGGTGTGAGGGTTCCCGGCCCGCCAGGTGTCGGTTTGCGAGGCCGCTCAGCCCGGAACGGGCAGCGGCCTCAGGATGGCGTCGGGGCCGGTGACGCGGTCGTTCTGGCCACCCTGGCGGCGACGGCTGATCCATTCGGAGAGCGTTTCCGCCGTGGTGTGGTCGATCGCCTTGACGCGGCCGAGGTCGAGGTGGACCGGACGGTTCGCCGGCTGCTTCTCGAGCACGGCGTTGAGGCGGGTGAGGCCGACGAAGGTCGCCGCGCCGTTGAGTTCGACGCGGGTGGCCTCGCCCTCGTCGTGCTCGTGCACCTTGAGGCGCAGGTGGCGGGCATGGGGCAGCAGTTCCACGACCGAGAGCGCCAGGCCGACGAGCACGCCGGTCAGGAGGTCGGTGGTGACCACGAGGATGAACGTCACCGCCCAGATCGCGGCGGGCAGCGGGCCGTGCGCCTTGAACAGGTGGGTGACGTGCTTCACGCTGACCAGGCGCCAGCCGGTGACGACGAGGATACCGCCCAGCGCCGCCATCGGCACTTCGCGCAGCAGCCAGGGCAGCAGCGCGACGAAGCCGAGGATCCACGCCCCGTGCATGATCGTCGACAGGCGCGTGCGGCCGCCGGCCTGCACGTTGGCGGACGAGCGGACGATGACCCCGGTCATCGGCAGCGCGCCGAACACGCCGCACAGGAAGTTGCCCACGCCCTGCGCGCGCAGTTCCTTGTCGTACTTGGTGCGCACGCCGTCGTGCATGCGATCGACCGCAGCGGCCGAGAGCAGCGTCTCGGCGCTGGCGATGAAGGCGATCGCGATCGCGGCGACGACCAGCGACGGGTTGGCGAGCGGGGCGAACCACGCGGCGCTGGTGGGGAAGCTGAATGCGGCGGCGATCGAGGCGGGAACCTCGATGCGGGCGACGTCGAGGCCGAGGCCCCATGCGGCCGCAGTGGCGGCGAGCACGCCGAGCAGCGCGCCCGGCACCAGCGACAGCGACTTGGGCCGCAGCTTCTCCCAGCCGAGCATGACGACGATCGTCAGCACGCCGATCGCCAGCGCCATCTCGGTGGCGGCGACATTGCTGAAATCGAGGCCGAGCACGCGCGCGGGCATCATCGCCATGTTTTCCAGGCCGCTCGCCATGGGCTTCGCGTCGAACAGGATGTGGAACTGGCCGATGACGATCAGCGCACCGATGCCCGCCAACATGCCGTGGACCACGGCCGGGCTGATGGCGCGGAACAGGCCACCAAGCTTGAGCACGCCCGCAATGAGCTGGAGGATACCCGCCAGCAGCAGAACGGGCCCGAGTGCATCGAGCCCGTTTTCCCGCACGAATTCGAAGACGATGACCGCAAGCCCCGCCGCCGGGCCACTGACCTGCAGCGGCGATCCGGCCAGCATGCCGACGACGATGCCGCCGATGATGCCGGTGACGAGCCCCTTTTCGGGAGGCACGCCCGAGGCGATGGCGATGCCCATGCACAGCGGCATGGCAACCAGGAACACGACGATAGACGCCGTGAAATCCCGGCCGAAGTGGGCGAAGAGGCCGGAGCGCTCTTCACCCGCCGGGGCTGCGGCCGCGGGGCTCATTCTGCCGCTTCGAGGTATTCGGTGGCGACGCGGGTGCGCGCGGCCAGGGCGACCGGCAGGTCGCGGTCCTCGCGCAGCGTGATGAACTCGCCGGTCTCGCCGTTCAGGCCGAGGACCTGGCCCGCGTGGATGTCGACGAACCAGCCGTGCAGCGTGATGTCGCCGCGCGCGATACCGGCGGCCACGGAGGGGTGCGTGCGCAGGTGGCTGATCTGGGCGATGATGTTCTCCAGCGTGATCGCGCGGACGCGCTCCTTGCCTTCGAGGTCGCCGTGGCAGGTGCTGACGATGTGCTCGGCGGCGGCACCGTGCTTGAGCCAGGCAGCAACGTTGGGCATCGTCTCCAGGCCGGTCGGGTCGCTGAGCGCCTTCATCGCGCCGCAGTCCGAGTGGCCGCAGACGATGATGTCGCGCACGCCGAGGGCGGCGACGGCATATTCGACGGTGGAGGTCACGCCGCCGTTCTGGGTCGAATAGGGCGGGACGATGTTGCCGGCGTTACGGCACACGAACAGATCGCCCGGGTCGGCCTGGACGATGTGCTCGGGCACGACGCGCGAATCCGCGCAGGAAATGATGAGCGCCTTGGGGAACTGGCCCTTCGCGGTCAGCTCGCCGAAAAGCTCGCTGCTGGCGGGGAAAGTGGTCTTCTCGAAGTTGAAGACGCGGCCGATGAGCTCGTTCATCTCGTTTACCTTTCACTGAATCCTGGTGCCGCCCGGCGCACAGCCGGCGGCTTATCCAGAAAGCTAGGTGACGAGATTTTCGCCCATCGGTCGCGAACGTAACGAAAGTTTGCTGCGATGCAGCGGCGGCTCAGCCGGTTCCGAGCGGAAGACGAATGGTGGCGCGCAACCCGCCTTCCGGGCGGTTGCGCAAGTCGAGCGTGCCGTTCTCCATGCGCACGGCCTTGCGCACGATCGGCAGGCCGAGCCCCATCCCCGCCGTGTCACGGGCACGCGCGGTGTCGAGCCGGACGAAGGGCTGGAGCGCGTCGGCGATGCGTTCCTCAGGGATGCCGGGGCCGTCATCCTCGACCGAGATCTCCACCGCGCCGCCGTCCCTGCGCACGTGCACGCGGGCGTTGCCGCCATAGTGGATGGCGTTCTCGATCAGGTTCGACAGGGCGCGGCGGATCGGCACCGGCCGCACCTTGAGCGCAAGGTTCGCGACGCCGGAATAGGTCGCGTCGGCGCCGTGGTCGGCGGCAGTGTCGACGAGCGTTTCCACCATCACCGCGATGTCGATGAGTTCGACCGGGATCGAGCGACCGTCGCTGTCCACGTAGGCCTGGATCGAATCGAGGAGCATCCGCATCTCCTCGATGTCGTGCGACAGGCCCTCGCGCACTTCGGGATCGACGCTCTCGTCGTCCAGCCGCAGGGTCATGCGCGAAAGCGGCGTCTTGAGGTCGTGGCCGATCGCCAGCATCGTCTGGGTGCGGTCGACGAGCGACTGGTGGATGCGGTGCTGCATCTCGTTCAGGGCGCGGATCAGTTCGCGCAGTTCGTCCGGCCCGCGCTCTGGCACGGGACGCGGCGGTCCGGAACCGAGGTGGCGAGTGGCGCCGATGAGGTTGCGCAGCGGCCTCAGCGTCGTGCGCAGCAGCACCCAGGCCAGCGCGATCAGCAACAGGGTCGGCAGGACGAGGCTGGCGATGCGCCCGGCGGTCAGCTTCCAGGCGGCATTGGCATGGGTGTGGAAGCGCACCACGCTGCGGTCGTCGAGGCGGAAGGAGCCGCCGATGTTGCCCTTGCCGGGCAACTCCTCGAGGTGCAGTTCGAGGTCGGCCAGCGCCAGTTCGGGTTCGATCCCCACCACCTGCGCGCGCAGGTTGGAGAGGCCGAGCGACCCGCGCCGCCGATCGTCGGGCCCGGTCCAGACCAGCCGGAACCGGTCGGTGCTGAGGACCCGCGCGATGGCGCTGCGCTCGCCCTGTTCGGCGCGTTCCATCGTGCGATGGGCGAGGACGAGGTTCTCGGCGATGCGCTCGGCATCGTCGCGGCGCAGTTCGAACGAGTTGACGCGGTCGAACAGGAAGCAGTTGGCGGCGAACTCGACGAGGACGACCAGTACCAGCACCGCGAGCAACCGCTCGGGGAGGCCCATCCGCCGGAACAGAGCGACGAGCCTCCGGATCATCAGGCGCGCGTCACTTCCGCCTTGAACATGTAGCCGACGCCGCGAACGGTGACGATGGGCGACTCGCCGCCTTCGGCCTGCAGCTTGCGGCGCAGGCGGCTGACGAGGACGTCGATGCTGCGGTCCGAACTGTCGCCGATGCGCGAGCGCGACAGCTCCATCAGGCGCTCCCGGCCGAGCACGCGCTGCGGGTAGCCGAGGAAGGTGGAAAGCAGGTCGAACTCCGCGCCGGTGAGGTCAACGATTGCACCATTGGGCGAACGAAGCTCGCGCCGGGCCATCGAAACCTGCCACCCGTCGAAGTGGATCATGTCCTGCCCGCGCGATTCCGCGGCGGGCTCGCTGGCCGAGTCGAGGCCCCCGCCCCGGCGCAGCACGGCACTGACGCGAGCGGCGAGTTCGCGGGTGCTGAACGGCTTGGCGAGGTAGTCGTCGGCGCCGAGTTCGAGGCCGAGGACGCGGTCCTCCTCGCTGCCGCGTGCGCTGACGAAGATGATCGGCACGTCGCTTTCACGGCGCAGGCGGCGGAACAGGTCGAACCCGCTCGTGCCCGGCAGCATGATGTCGAGCACCACGAGGCTGACCGTCGCCTCGCGCAGCGTGACCCACATCTCGGCGCCGGTGGCGGCGGTGAGCACGTTGAAGCCGCTTTGGCGCAGCGCCCGCGCGGTGAGGGTGCGGAGCGCGCCGTCGTCCTCGACAAGCAGGATGGTGGGGGGTGTGGTCATCGTTTCCTGGGGGAGCCTGTAGCGTGGAGCGACCGTCATCGTGGTTTGCTTGTCCCTGCTGCCAATAAGGGAACCGGTGCGGCGAGGGAAGCCGCACCGGTCGGAAAATGTCTCGCCGTGCCGCGCGGGCCCGGGGGATGCGGGATCGCCGGCAGCAAGACTTTCAACGCGAGATGAATGCGTTAACGCACGCCCTCGGCGACCGCCACGACGACGCCTGCCGCGTCGGCATGGGCGAGCGCCGCGCGTTCGGCCTGCTCGGCCTGCACCACGTTGTGGCGGCAGACGCGGCCCTTCGAAGGCTCGGGATGGCAGGCGACGGGGGCGCTCGAACGGGCGACCTTGCCGCGCGCGGGGATCGGGTGGCCCTTGGCGGCGACGACGCTGTCGCCCGCGTAGCCGGCGGCGACGGGAGCGGCGGCAGGCGCGGAAAGCGAGACGAGGGCAAGGAGGGCGGCTGAAATCATGGTATTCTCCGATCTGGCAATGTGATGAAGCCAGATTGGGGGCGCGACGTGTCGGGTTTCGGGCACGGACGTGAC
>DATKFS010000206.1:0-10917 GCA_035511275.1 Novosphingobium sp. | reverse complement strand
GGTCTTGCCGCCGCCCGCCACGACCGCGCAGTGGACGACGATGCGCTCCTGCCCATGGGCCGCGCGGGCCTTGGCGAAGCCGGCCTCGACGCTGTCCTCGTCCATGATGTTGACGTTGCAGAAGACGCCGCCGATCTCGGCCGCGAAGGCCTCGCCCGCTTCCTCGCTGATGTCGAAGATGGCGACCTTGACGCCCGCGTCGGCCAGAGCCTGCGCACTGGCGCGGCCAAGCCCCGATGCGCCGCCGGTGACGATGGCGGCCAGCGTGTTGTCGATCTGCATTGGAATGTGTCTCCCCGAACCTTCGTCGAATCGTCTTGCCGGACTCGCTAGCGCAGGGACTGGACAGATGTCGAAACGCGGATGCTAACCCACTGCAAGTATCGCCCCTGCGGAGGGCGCGGCGCACTCACTGGTCCGCATCGGCAATCGCGCTTGCACGCGATGCCGATGCCCTTGCGCCTCCGGGCGAGCGCGCCTTGGATGACGCGGCGAGAGAGCAGGCAAGCAACAACGGGACGGATGAGAACGATGGCCGAAGGTGACGTCACCCTGGATACCAGCGATGTCGACAAGTGGATCGGCAAGCCGGTCATCTTCGCGGAGTTCTACGACCCCTGCAACGCGACCGACATCCGCCGCTGGGTGCAGGCGATGGACTACGCCAACCCGCTCCACTGGGACGAGCAGTATGCGCGTGCCAGCAAGTTCGGCGGCATCGTCGCGCCGCAGAGCTTCACCGTGGCGATGGACTACGGCCATGGCTGCCACCCCAGTTGCGTGGGCAAGATCCCCGGCTCGCACCTGATCTTCGCGGGCGAGGAGTGGTGGTTCTACGGCACCCCCGTCCGCCCCGGCGACAAGCTGACGCAGGAGCGCAGCTTCGCAGGGTACAAGATCGCCGACACCAGCTTTGCCGGGCCGACGATGTTCGCCGACGGCGACACCGTCCACCGCAACCAGCACGGCGCCCTCGTCGCCAAGGAGCGGGCCACCTCGATCCGCTACCTCGTCGAGGAAGCGGCCAAGCGAAAGGTCTACGACAAGGGCAACGTACCGCCCAAGCTCTGGTCACGCTCCGAGCTTGAGGAAGTGGCGAAGGTCCGGCTCGACTGGATTCGCGCCGGCCGCTCGGGCGTCTCGCCGCTGTGGGGCGAGGTCAAGGTTGGCGATAGCCTCCCGCGCCGCGTGATCGGTCCGCACAGCCGCGTGACTTTCGCGCTCGAATGCCGCGCGCACCGGCAGAACATCTGGGGCACCTGGCGCTGGAACGTGCCCGAAGGCATCCACGATCCCGCCACCGAGGACGCCGGTTTCGCCGACGACATGACCTACGACTTCGAGGCCCGCAAGATCGACCCGCGCCACGGCGACGGCCTGTTCCACGGCCCCAGCTCGGGCCACATCAATGCCGAGAAGGGCGAGAAGGTCGGCATGGGCGGGGTCTATGGCTACGGCTCGTCGATGAACGCCTGGCACCTCGACACCGTCGCCTACTGGGCGGGGGTCGACGGCTTCATCTGGCATTCGAAGACCCAGTTCCGGTCGCCCGCCTTCGAGGGCGATGTGACGTATGTGGACGCCACCGTGGTCGACAAGAAGGAAACCAGCGAGTTCGGCATGCCGGTGGTCACGGTCGAAACGCGCATGACCACACAGGAAGGCGCGACGATCCTCAAGGGCACGGCGACCGTTTCGCTGCCGAGGTGATCCGGGGGGCAGTAACCCAACAGATAGAACGAGGGGGGAGACGTCATGGCCGACCGCGAGGACATCATCGAACTGCTGAACCTCTACGGGTTCGCCATGGACACCCGCCGCTGGGACCTGTTCGACCGCATCTTCACGGCTGATGTGGACGCGGACTACGGCCCGACCTCCAGCTGGACCGACCGGGAGCGCTTCAAGGCCGACTTCGGATCGTTCCACGAGCTGTTCGACGCCACCCAGCACGTCATGACCAATCATCTGGTCAGGATCGAGGGCGACCGCGCCTTCGCCCATACCTACGGCAGCTGGCGCCTGATTCGCCACGCGGCCGGCGATCCTCCCGTGTGGGACGGCACCGGCTATTACGACGACACGCTGGTCCGCACCGCCGAGGGCTGGCGGATCGAGGCGCGAACCTGCCGCGTGGTGTTCTGGACCGGCAACCCGCGCGTCCAGACGCCGCTGGAGGACATGGTCTTCCAGCTCGATCTCGTCTCGCTCCACGCGGAGGAGCGGGCAGGGCGGATCGGGTTTGCCAAGGCGCTGGGCTGACTAACCCTCCCACGCGACGATATCGCCGGGCCGGTTCGACATTACGATGACCTTGCGGAACAACCGCAGGGCACTGGGGAGAGCGCTGATGTCGTCTAGCTACACCGGCGAACTGCGCCGCAACCTGCGGCCGCTGATCGCCGCGAGCCTGGGGTCGGGCACCAGCCTGCCGCTGTTCGCCTATACCAACAGCGCCTTCGCGCCGCATCTGGTGCGCGAATTCGGCTGGTCGCGCGCGCAGTTCGCGCTCGTCGGGCTGACGATGCTGACGACGATCTTCATCCTGCCCTTCGTCGGCCGCTTCACCGACCGGCTGGGCGTGCGCCGGGTGGCGCTGGCGGGGACGCTGGCGATCCCGCTGTGCTTCGTCGGCTACGCCACCCAGAACGGCAGCTTCGCGTGGTTCCTCGCCGCCTCGACCGCGACGCTCGCCGTCGGCAGCCTGACCAGCACGCTCGTCTACACCCGCCTCATCGCCGAGAACTTCGAGAAGGCGACCGGCCTTGCGCTCACCATCGTCAACTGCGTGCCCGCGCTGCTGGCGATGGCGCTGGTGCCGGTGACGAACTGGTGGATCGAGAGCATCGGCTGGCGCAGCGCCTACCTCGTGCTCGGCGCCATCGCGCTGCTGGCAGGCCTCGCCGCGGTGCGGCTGATCCCGAAGGGAACCGGCGCGGGGCACGAGGCCGAACCCGGCGCCAACCTGCCGGACCTTCCCGCCACCGCCGAGTTGCACCGCCCCGCGCGGGAAGACTATCGCCTGATCC
Organism: Novosphingobium sp.; assembly: GCA_035511275.1. Lineage (GTDB taxonomy): Bacteria > Pseudomonadota > Alphaproteobacteria > Sphingomonadales > Sphingomonadaceae > Novosphingobium. The sequence goes on along the minus strand of DATKFS010000206.1, from coordinate 7,888 downwards.
TCAAAAGCCGGGTGTTCTGGACGATCTTCGTCGCGATGTTCCTGTGCCTGCTGCAGACGCCGCTCCACGCCTCGCAGATGAACCTGATGCTGGTGGACAACCGCATCTCCGCGCAGACCGCCGCGAACATCGTCACCGTCTACGCGGCGGGGACGGTGATCGGCCGGATCGCCTGCGGCCTCGCGCTCGACCGTTTCGCGACGCCGCTGGTGACGAGCCTGTCGATGGTGCTGCCCGCGCTCGGCTTCTTCGTGCTGGGGACCGACCACGATTCGGTGCCGGTGATCGGCGGCGCCATGTTCCTCGTCGGGCTGGCGGTAGGGGCGGAGAGCGACCTCATCTCCTACCTCGTGGCACGCTACTTCTCCCTGCGCATCTACAATACGACACTGGGGCTGGTCTACACGGTCAGCTTCCTCGCCTCGGCGCTGGGCGCGCTGGCGATCAGCCGCACGCTCGCCCTCTACGACAGCTTCGCCCCGTTCCTCTACGCGGTGTCGGCCTCGATCGCGGTGGGGGCGGTGCTGTTCCTGTTCCTGCCGTGGTCGGCGGACAAGCCCAAGGTCGGCTGAGGACCTCCCGACCCCTCAGGACCGCCCGTGGTCGACCGGGGGCTTTACCTGATGTCTTTCGCGGCGGCCGTAGGAGAAACCGGGCGGACAGCAGGAGAACGTCATGGCCGCTCATCCCTCACGCCCGAACATCGTCGCGATCATGATCGACGACATGGCTCCCATGGATATTTCCGCCTATCACCGGGGCCTCGGCGCGGTGAACACGCCCAACATGGACCGGCTGGCGCAGGAGGGCATGATGGTGTCCGACTACTATGCGCAGCCAAGCTGCACGGCCGGCCGTGCGGCGTTCATCACCGGCCAGTATCCGATCCGCACCGGCCTCACCTCGGTCGGCCAGCCGGGCGCCAGGGTCGGGCTCCAGGCCAAGGACGTGACGCTCGCCGGGCTGCTCAAGGGCCTCGGCTACGCGACCGCGCTGTTCGGCAAGAGCCACGTGGGCGACCGCAACGAGTTCCTGCCCACCGTCCACGGCTTCGACGAGTTCCGGGGCTTCCTCTACCATCTCAACATGATGGAGATGCCCGAGCAGCCCGATTTCCCGGCCGATCCGAACTTCCGCGGCCGCCCGCGCAACATGATCCACACCCGGGCGAGCGAGACCGACGATCCCACCGAGGACCCGCGCTGGGGCCGCGTCGGCAGGCAGACGATCGAGGACCTCGGCCCGCTCACCAGCGAGCGGATGGGAACGATCGACGACGAGTTCACCGACGCCTCGATCGACTACATCAAGGCGCAGAAGGCGGCGGGCAATCCGTTCTTCCTCTGGTACTGCCCATCGCGGATGCACCAGCAGATCCACGTGTCGCCCGAATGGCTCGGCAAGAGCGGGCACACGCCGTACTTCGATGCCGTGCTCCAGCTCGACGGCCTGATCGGCCGCCTGCTCGACACGCTCGACGAGGAAGGGCTGGCGGACGATACGATCGTGTTGCTGACCTCCGACAACGGCATCAATCTGGCGCACTGGCCGATGGCGGGAACGGCCTCGTTCCGGGGCGAGAAGGGGACGACGTGGGACGGCGGCTTCCGCGTGCCCATGCTGGTCCGCTGGCCCGGCCGGATCGCGGCCGGCAGCTGGACCGGCGAGTTCATGACCAGCGAGGACTGGGTGCCCACCCTGCTCGCGGCGGCGGGCGAGCCTGGCATCAAGGAGGCCCTCGTCGCCGGCAAGCGCATCGGCGCCACCGACTACAAGGTCCACCTCGACGGCTACGACCAGCTCGACATGCTGACCACGCCCGACGGCAAGTCGAAGCGCCGCGAGTTCTTCTTCTTCGCGGAGACCGAACCGACCGCGCTGCGGATCGACGACTGGAAGATCCACGTCGCGATCAAGGACAAGTGGCTCGAAGCGGCGACGAAGCTGCCCGGCGGCCTGGTGATCGACATCAAGGCCGACCCGTTCGAGCGCAGCCCGGACACCGGCGGCCAGTTCCTCTGGATGAAGGAGAAGAGCTGGATCATGCCCGAACTGACCGAGCCGATCGCCCGCTTCGTGCAGAGCCTCCACGATTTCCCGCCCTCGCAGAAGGGAACCGGCATCGGCATGGCGGCGATCCTCTCCGGCATGAAGGAACAGGCGCCGGTGGACTAGTCGCCCGCCAGTTCCTCCCTGTCCCAAAGGGATGGGGAGGGGGACCGCCAGCGTAGCTGGTGGTGGAGGGGTTGCTGCCCCTCCGTCACCGACTGCGTCGGCGCCACCTCCCCATTCCTACGGAACAGGGAGGATGCAGCCGCGCTCACATTCCTGCCATAAGACCCGGCCAGATAGTCGCCGGTCGCCCTCCGTGGGACGCCTTAGCTCCCGCCCTTTTGCAGCCGCTGCAGGAACGGGATCGCGATCAGGGTATTGACCACAGCCGCAAGGACGATCGCGGCGGGGGCCAGCCTTGCGTCCGGGAAGCTCGTGGTGGCGATGCCGATGGCGACGCCGGGGTGCCGCGCGGCGGAGGCCAGCGCGAGCACGGTGCGGTTGTCGCGGTCGTCTCCCGCGAGCCACCAGCCCGCCCCCAGTCCCACGAGGCTCATGGCGACCAGTGCGACGATGGTGCCGTCCCCCAGCAACTTGCCGACGGCCGGGGCCAGCACCACCAGCAGGGCGAGCACGCCGACCATGAACAGCACGCTCGCGACCTTGCTCAACGGCCCGGCGACCGCCGCTGCCCGTCCATCGCCCAGCACGCGCTGGCCAAGCACGCCCAGCAGCAGCGGCAGGGCGATGGTCAGTCCCAGGGTGGTCGCCATGCCGGCGCGCGAGACGTGCGTTTCCACGCCGTAGACGGAGCCGGTCAGCGACAGGCCGATCGGCGCCAGCATCAGCGAGGCCAGCGCACCGGCGACGAGGAGGCCGGTGACGTAGGAAGCGTCCCCGCCCGCCTTGACCTGCTTTTTCGGCAGCAGCGGCGGAACCGGCGAAAACGCCAGCGCCACCAGCGCGACTTTCACCGGTCCCTTGAGGTCGAACACGTCCGCCATGAGGATCGCCACGACCGGGACGACGACGAACATCGCGACCACCGCCCGCAGGCCCAGCCGCCATTCGCGGAACAGGTAGAGGAAATCCCCGGCGCGCGCACGCAGCGCAAGGGAGAGGACCGTGAGCATCACGCTTCCCAGGACGAGCAGCTTCATGGCCTGCACGAGCGTCATATCGGTCTCCGATCCCGGTCTGCGGATGGCTTGCGCGCCGGCGGTTACTGGCGGGCGAGGGCCATCTTCAGGTAGCCCTTGATGACCTCTTCCTTGTCCTCCAGCGGCTCGCCCGTCACGTCGACGAGGGCCTTGTGGATGGTGCCGGTGAAGGCGAACGGCGGGCGGTATTCGTCCTCCAGCATCACCGGCGAGCCGTTGTCGCTGCCGATGGCGAGCCCGGCGGCAAGGCCGAACTGCAGCGGGATGGTGACCGGCAGGTCGCCCTCGCCGACGACGTCGCCGTCGACGAGCAGCTTGACCGTGGCCGGTGTGCCTTTGCCCCTGGCGATGTCAGCCTTGCCGGTGGGGGTGAATTCGATGCTGAGGACGTGGTCGCCGGTCGGCACGGGCGAGGTGGACTCGATCCGGAAGCGCTCGTCGGCGACGTAGTTGTAGCCGTAGACCAGCTTGCCGCCCTTCATGTAGATCACGAAGCCGCCGTCGTTGCCGCCGATCGTGAACAGCGCGCCCTCGGCATTCTCCGGGATCGAGGCATGGACCGAGACGGAGTGCGCGGTGTTGAGCAGGCGAGGCCCTGCGCTGCCCGGCACCACCTGCGTGCCGGGGTAATAGACGTAGCGGCTGCGGTTCTCGGCGATCTGCGGGCGCAGTTCGCCAAGCCGCAGCGTGCCGCGGCTGTCGATCGGCAGGACGTTGAACTTGCCCGCCTCGGCGTACCACATGCCGATCATCTCGATCAGGCGGTCGCGCTCCGTGCCGGCAAGATCCTCGGTTTCGGCAGGGTCACTGGTGAGGTCGTAGAGTTCCCAGCCCTCGGCATCGAGCTTCGTCAGCATGTCGTGGTCGAGCGGATCGCCGAAGCTCCGTCCGGATTCGGTGAACGAGGTGCCGGGCCATGGGCAGACCGCGCGCCAGCCGTCGTGATAGAGCGAGCGGTGGCCGAACATCTCGAAGTACTGCGTCTTGTGCAGCGCTTCGGCACCGGCATCGTCGAACGAGGATTTCAGGCTGAAGCCCTGGATCGGGGACTGGGTGACGCCCCGGATCTGGGTCGGCTGCTCGACCCCCAGGCAGTCCAGCACGGTCGGGACGAGGTCGATCGCGTGGCAGTACTGGGTGCGGACTTCGCCGCGCGTCTTCATGCCGCCGGGCCAGGAGATCAGGAACGGATCGGCGACGCCGCCGCGATAGGTCTCGCGCTTCCAGCGGCGGAAGGGGGTGTTGCCTGCATGGGTCCAGCCCCAGGGGAAGTGGTTGAAGTACTTCGGCCCGCCGATGTCCTCGATCGCGGCGAGGTTCTTCTGCAGGTCGTCGGGGACGTTGTTGAAGAACTTGTTCTCGTTCACCGAACCGGTCGGCCCTCCCTCCGCGCTGGAGCCGTTGTCGGACACCAGCATGATGAGCGTGTTGTCGTACTCGCCGATCTCCTTGAGGAAGGCGATCAGCTCGCCGATGTGGTGGTCCGCGTGTTCGAGGAAGCCGGCGAAGACCTCCATCATCCGCGCATAGAGCCGGCGCTCCTCGGCCGAGAGCGTGGTCCAGTCCTGCACGTCGGGATCGTGGCGCGACAGGGTGGTGTTCGCCGGGATCACGCCAAGTTCCTTCTGCCGCTCGAACGTCCTCTCGCGGTAGGCGTCCCAGCCGTCGTCGAACACGCCCTTGTACTTGTCCGCCCATTCCCTGGGGACGTGGTGGGGGGCGTGCTGGGCGCCGGTGCAGAAGTACATGAAGAACGGCTTGTCGGGTGCCACCTGCTTGGCGTCCGCGATCATGCCCTTCGCCTTCTCGACGAGATCGACGGTCAGGTGATAGCCTTCCTCGGGCGACTTCTCCTGCTCGACCTGCGTATTGTCGCGGACCAGCTCGGGATAATACTGATGCGTGTCGCCGCCGAGGAAGCCGTAGTAGCGCTCGAACCCGCGCCCCAGCGGCCAGCGGTCGTAGGGGCCGGCGGCGGAGGTCTGCTCGGTCGGCGTCAGGTGCCACTTGCCGATGGCGTAAGTGTTGTAGCCCTGCTGGAGCAGGATTTCCGAAAGGAAACCGTTCTCGAAGGGAATGATGCCGTTGGAGCCCGGGAAGCCGGTCGATCCCTCGGTGATGCAGGCCATGCCGTTCGAGTGATGGTTGCGCCCGGTGATGAAGCAGGTCCGCGACGGCGAGCAGAGCGCGGTGGTGTGCATGTTGGTGTAGAGCAGCCCGTCAGCCGCCAGCGCGTCGATGTTGGGTGTCTTGATCGGGCTGCCATAGCAGCCCAGATGCCCGAAGCCGGTATCGTCGAGCACGATGAACAGGACGTTGGGCGCCCCTTTCTTCGCGCGCCGCGGCGCCGGCCAGGCAGGGGTGGAGACATCGAAGGTCCTGCCGATCACGCCGGGGAATGCCTGCCCGGCCGGATATTCGGTGAGTGCCATGCTGCTGTCCTCGTCGCTGGATGCCGGAGCCGCCGGCCCGTTGCCGGCGGCGCTGGTTCAAAAGGTCGCGGTCATTTGCGAAGTTCGGGCCCGGCCGCGCCATCGGGAATATCCCCCTGTTCGCGGCGGGGAATGCCTTGGAGCGTCGAGCCCGTCCGCATCATTCGATGTGCTGGGCAAAGGCGAGGTTGCGCTCGTGCAGCTCGTCTTCCTCGCTCTGGGTGAGGTTGCGGGCCGCGAGCTTGATGTCCACCCGCTCGATCTTGCCGCCCCTGAACGCGAAGGGCGGCTTGTAGGCGTCGGACACCGGCGACCCGCTGTCCGCGCCGACCCCGAAGGTGTCGATCCCGAACCGGCCCGCGACCGTCTGTTCGATGCGCCCCCGGCCGACTTCCTCGCCGTCCAGCAGCAGCACTGCCTCGCCGCCCTTGCCCAGCCCGCCGCCGTCGTAGGCGAAGGCCAGTTCGAGGGTCGACTTGCCCTTGGGCAGCGGCTTGCTCGACACGACGTTCAGCCGGTCCTTCTCGAAGAAGTTGTAGTGGTACACCGGCTTCCCATCGAGGATGTAGATGGAATAGCCGGCCGAACCGCCCCCCGCCGCGAGCAGGACGCCCTCGGCCTTGCCGGTGTCGTTATCCACCGCCACCCTGATCGAGTGCGAACGGTTCTTGGTGTTGGGCGCGGCCGTTTCCGGCAGGCGCGCGGCGCCCTCGTAATAGGTGAAGTCCGTGCGATTCGGGTCCGCGCCGCCGGGTGACGGCTTGGGTTCGGCCAGACGGCCAGCGCCGCGATCGTCCAGCGGGTAGACGTGGTACTTCTCCGCTTCCTCGTCGAAGATCCGCTTCAGCTCCTCCACCTTCTCCGGGTGCTCGGCAGCCAGGTTCCTGGCCTCGCTGAAGTCCTCGTCGATGTTGTAGAGTTCCCAGACGTCGTTTTCCCAGTGGCCCGGCGCGAAGTCCTGGCGCCAGGGGAACGTGTGCTGCGCGCAGGCGATCCAGCCCTTGTCGTAGATCGCCCGGTTGGAGAATATCTCGAAATACTGCCGGTCGCGCACCGCATGGGCATCGGCGCTTTCGAAGGTGGACTGGATGGAAACGCCGTCCATCGGCTTCTGCTCGACGCCGTTGACGAAGTCCGGCGCGGGAATGCCCGCCGCCTCCAGCAAGGTCGGCACGATGTCGATGAGATGGCAGAACTGCGGCCGCAGCCCGCCCTTGTCCTTGATCCTGTCGGGCCACGAAATCACCATCGGATTGCGCGATCCGCCGAAGTGCGAGGCGACCTGCTTCACCCACTGGAACGGTGCGTTGCCGCTCCAGGCCCAGCCCAGCGGATAGTGCGGCTCGGTATCCGGGCCGCCGATCTCGTCGTAGGCGGCGAGGTTGTCCTCGATCGACGAGGGGATGCCGTTGAGGTTCATCACCTCGTTCACGGTCCCCGTCATGCCGCCTTCGGAACTCGCCCCGTTATCGCCGACGATATAGATGATGATCGTGTTGTCCGCGTCGGGCAGTTCGCGCACTGCATCGATCAACCGGCCGCATTCGTGGTCGGCGAAGGAGAGGTAGCCCGCGAAGTTCTCCATGAACCGCGCGAACAGCTTCTTCTCGTCGTCCGAGAGGCCGTCCCAGTCCTGCACCCAGTCCGGCTTGGCGGTCAGTTCGGTGTCGGGCGGGATGATCCCCTCGGCGAGCTGCCGCTCGTAGGTCTCCTGGCGAACCTTTTCCCAGCCCGCGTCGAACTGGCCCTTGAACTTGTCCCGCCACTCGGCCGGCGGATGATGCGGCGCGTGGGCCGCGCCCGGCGCGAAGTAGCAGAAGTAGGGTTTGTCCGGCGCGACAGACTTCGAGTAGCGGATCCAGTTGATCGCCCGGTCGGTCATGTCGGTCTGGAAATGATAGCCCTCTTCCGGCGAGCGATCGGGCTCCACCGCGACCGTGTTCTCGAAGAGCACGGGATAATACTGATGCGTTTCCCCGGCGATGAAGCCGTAGAAATAGTCGAACCCCATGCCGGTGGGCCAGCGGTCGAACGGCCCGGCGACGCTGCTTTCCCAGTCGGGCGTATTGTGGTTCTTGCCGAACCAGCTCGTGGCGTAGCCATTTTCCTTCAGGATCCGCCCGACGGTGGCGGTCGATTGCGGGATCATGTTGTTGTAGCTGGGAAATCCGGTGGCCCATTCCGAAAGGAACCCGGTGCCGCAGTTGTGGTGGTTGCGCCCGGTGATGAGCGCCGCGCGCGAGG
>DATKFS010000205.1:0-10775 GCA_035511275.1 Novosphingobium sp. | reverse complement strand
CGTGGCGCTGCAGGGGAAGGTGCGCGGGCTCGACCTCAAGACCACCACGCCCGCCCGGATCATCCCCAAGGATGCGGGCTACGAGCTGCTTCCCACCCAGATCGCCTTCGGTGGCGGCAGCGCCAAGGTGGCGGGCAGCTATGGTGACGGCATCAAGATCCAGAGCCGTCTCGAAGGCATCGACATGGCCATCGTCAATGCACTGGCGCCGGGCTACGGCATCGGCGGCAAGGCGAGCGGCAGCTTCGATTTCGAACAGAAGAGTTCGACCGCGTTCCCGCGCGCCGATGCCCGCCTGACACTCGACGACTTCACCCGCACCAGTTCCAGCACGGTCAGCCAGCCTGTCGACATCAACTTCGTCGGCAAGCTGCTGGACGATGGTGGCGAGGCGCGGATGGTGTTCCGTCGGCGAGGCACTGTCATCGGCCGCATGGTCGCCAGTCTCAGGCCGCTCGCCCCGGGTGCCGGTTCCTGGACCACGCGCCTGATGGAAGCTCCGCTGGGCGGCGGCATCCGCTACAACGGCCCCGCAGACACGCTGTTCTCGTTCGCGGGGCTATCCGGCCAGACGTTCTCCGGCCCCATCGGCCTCGCGGCGGACTTCTCCTGCCGGGTGTCCGATCCCTGCATCAACGGCGTCATCCAGGGCCGTGACCTCGTCTACGAGAACCAGGCCTACGGCACCCGTCTCACCTCGATGGCGCTCTCGGGCAAGTTCACCGGCAATACGCTGGAACTGACTTCGCTGACCGCGCGCGCCGGAGACGGAACCGTGAGCGCGAGCGGCAACGTCAGCCTTGCGGCGGACGCGGGCTATCCGATGGACCTCAGCGTCAAGCTCGACCGTGCGCGCCTTGCCCGGAGCGACGCGCTCTCGGCGACCGCGACGGGCAACCTGCGCCTCACCAAGGCGGCGGGAGAGACGGCGCTCCTGTCCGGCGAGATCAGGCTGCCCGAAACGCGCTACCAGATCGTGCGCGAAGGTTCGGCGCAGGTGCCCCGCCTTACCGGCGTGCGCTTCAAGCCGCCTGTCGGGCCCAAGCGCATCACCGGAGACGAGCCCGCGCCCACGGCGGCCAGCGCCTTCGCGCTCATTCGCCTGGACTTGCGGCTGCGCGCACCGGAAAAGCTCTACGTCTCGGGCATGGGCCTCGAATCCGAATGGAGCGCGGACTTCCGGGTTTCCGGCACCAGCGCGGCGCCGTCCGTGGCGGGTGAGGTGGAACTGGTTCGCGGCACGCTCGGCTTCGCGGGCAAGTCGTTCGAGCTTACCAAGGGGCTGGTTTCCTTCACCGGCGGACAGACCATCGACCCGACCGTGGCGATTACCGCGACCGAGGATATCGAGGACATCACCGTCAGCGTGAACGTGAGCGGGCAGGCCTTCAACCCGCAGATCGACTTCTCCTCGACGCCCAGCCTGCCGGACGACGAAGTGCTTTCGCGGATCCTGTTCGGCAGTTCGATCGCCAACCTGTCCGCGCTCCAGGCCGTGCAGCTGGCGTCCTCGCTCAACTCGCTGCGTGGCAGCGGCGGTGGGCTCAATCCGCTCGGGAAGCTGCGCTCCGCTGCCGGGATCGACCGCCTGCGTATCCTCGGCGCCGACGAGGCGAGCGGACGCGGCACGGCGGTGGCGGCCGGGCAGTACCTGACCGACGACATCTACGTCGAGCTGATCACCGATGCCCGCGGCTTTACCGCCACGCAGCTCGAAGTCAGCGTCACCAAGTGGCTCTCGGTGCTGAGCCAGGCCGGTGGCTCGGGCGTGAACAGCGTCAACGTGCGCATCAAGAAGGACTACTGATGCGCCGCGCCTCCACGATCGTGCTGCTCGCCGTTGCCGCGCTGCTTGCCGGGTGCAACAGCGAGCCCGACTTCGACGAGCGCTACGACAGCGCCAGCAGGACGATCGTCGATAAGGCCAAAGCCATTGACGCCGAGATCGCATCGACGGGCGCGCCACCGCCCTTGGACGAGCCTGTGGCGCGCTGATTCTCGAAACGCCCGGTTTACTTCTTCCGGCTAGGTAAAATCCTCTAAGGGCGCTCAGGGGACATACGCGTGCAGGACAATGAAAACGGCGACCGCCTCAATACCCGGCGGACGGTCCTTCTGCAGGCGCGCTGCCGCAAGTCGAGCTGGCACGTCTTTCCCGTCGAACTCGGCGACATCTCCCAGGGGGGATGCAGCATCATCGGTTGCGCGGATTCGTTCGCGCCGGGCGAGCGGGTGCGTCTCAACATCGCCCATCTCAAGCCGATCGAGGCGGAAGTCCGCTGGCTTCTGGACGACAAGGTGGGCGTGGAGTTCGTATCGGCGCTGAAGGGCCGCGTGATCGAGGAACTCGCCGAGACCTACGGAATCACGATCGCCCCCGCTCCGGCACAGGCCTGACGGACAGCAAGGACGCTGGTCGGGAGATCTATGGGAAGGGGGTGGTGGACGCACTTGGGCTCGAACCAAGGACCCGCTGATTAAGAGTCAGCTGCTCTACCAACTGAGCTATGCGTCCCCACGGATGGGTTCCCGGTATCCCCTTGGTGAAGGGCGGGATGAGAGAGGTATGGTGGACGCACTTGGGCTCGAACCAAGGACCCGCTGATTAAGAGTCAGCTGCTCTACCAACTGAGCTATGCGTCCACGCTACCTGCCTCGAAGGGCCTTGCAGCCCACCGCTCGGCGGCGGAGAGGCCCCTATAAAGCCTGTTTCGCGGATGGGAAGAGGGAATTTGAAAAAGTTTTCCGCGAGCTTCAGCGCAGCGAACCGCGTCCCTGATTCCACCGGTTTACCGCCATGATGGTGCCGAGGCAGATCATGTTCGTCAGCATCGACGTGCCGCCGTGGCTCATGAACGGTAGCGGGATTCCCACCACGGGCGCGAGTCCCATGACCATCATCAGGTTGATCATGACGTAGAAGAACATCGTCGCCGTCATGCCCGCCGCCAGGAGGCTGGAGAAGCGATCCGGCGCGCGGCGGGCGACGCTCATCCCCCAGCCGAGCACCACCGTGAAGACGAAGAGCACGAACAGGCCGCCCATGAGCCCCCATTCCTCGGACATCGTGGCGAAGACGAAGTCGGTGTGCGGCTCGGGCAGGTACTGCAGGTGGCTCTGGGTGCCGTTGCCGAAGCCCTTGCCGAACATGCCGCCCGAACCGATCGCGATCTTCGACTGGGTGATGTGATAGCCGGTGCCCAGCGGATCGCTTTCTGGGTCGAGGAACACCAGGACGCGGTTGCGCTGGTAGTCGTGGAGGAGGGTGAAGAACGCGACGGGCGCGATCACCATGAGCGCGCCTCCCGCGCTCACGAACCACCACAGGGGCAGGCCGGCGAGGAACATCGTCACGAAGCCGCCGAAACAGATCGCCAGTGCGGTGCCGAGGTCGGGCTGGGTCATGACGAACAGCGCGGGCAGGGCGATAAGGACGCCGGCGGGAACGAGGCCGCGCCAACTGGCGGTCATCGCGTGGGGCAGGGTCTCGTAGAATCGGGCGAGGACAAGCACGATCGCCGGTTTCATGATCTCGGAGGGCTGGAGCGACATGAAGCCCAGGTTCAGCCAGCGCTGGCTGCCGCCGCCGACAGCACCGATCAGTTCCACCAGCACCAGCAGCAGCAGGATCGCGCCATAGACCGGGTAGGCGGCCATGCGGAACAGGTTGCGGTTGATGTGCGAGATGACGACGGCCATGACGAGGAACACGCCGAAGCGCACCACGTGGCTCAACGCATAAGGCTGGAGGCTGCCGCCCGCCGCTGAATAGAGCACCGCCCCGCCAAGCCCCACCAGGCAACATAGTGGAACCAGCATCTGCCAGGGCTGGCGCGAGATCGCTTCGGGAACGATCGAGCGGCTCATTGCGGATTTCCTCCGGCGTTTCCGGGCGTTGCCGGCGTGGCGCCCGGCGAGGGAGCGGGTGACGGCGCCGTCGCGGGAGGACGAGGGCTTGCCGCTTCGTCCGGCTCCGGTGCCGGGGACTGGGCATCGCTGACGATGGGCTGGCGCGGATCGGGCGCGGCCTCGGCCTCCTGTACCGCCTCGGGCGAGACGGCGGGGGCGCCGACGCCGTACTGCGCCGAGTAGGCGCGGTAACGGGCGTCGAGCCGCTCCTTGGCGGTGCCGCCCCAGTTCTTCTCGAGCTCGGTCAGGATGTCCATGCCCTTCTGCTTGTCGAAGACATAGGTCAGCACATCACGCGCGATGGGGTATGCCGCGCCCGAGCCGCCGCCGTGCTCCACAACCACCGAGCAGGCGTAGACCGGGTTCTCGGCCGGAGCGAAGCAGATGAAGTGGCCATGGTCGCGGTGCTTCCACAAGCCGCCCTTGCCGTTGCCGACGTTGAGGCCGACGACTTGCGCGGTGCCGGTCTTGCCGGCCAGCTTGATGTCCGGGAAGGGAAGGCGGGCGTGAGGGGCCGAGCCGGGACCGTTGGCGACGTCTGACATGGCCTGGTGGATGTACGCGAGATGCTCCTGCGGCACGCCGAGCGAGGACGCGGGCTTGTCGTCGCGGCCGTGGAGCAGGCGGGGCATGATGATCTTACCGCTGGCGAGGCGCGATGCCTGAACCGCCTGCTGCAGAGGGTTCACGAGGAAGTAGCCCTGGCCGATCGTGGCGTTGACCGTGTCGAAGGTCTGCCATTCCTTGTCGTACTTCTTCAGCTTCCATGCGGGGTCGGGCACGGTGCCGTAGGACTGGCCGACCACCGGAAGCGGGAATTCCTGCCCCAGCCCGAGCCGCCGCGCCATGGCCGCGATCGGGTCCATCCCGATGCGCTGGGCGAAGTGGTAGAAGTAGACGTCGCAGCTCTGGTAGATGCCCTTGGCCATGTTGACCGAGCCGTGGCCGCGCCGGTTCCAGCAGTGGAACACGCGGTTGCCCACACGCAGGCCGCCACCGCAGAACACCGATTCGTCGGGGTCGAGCCCTGCTTCCATGAACGAGAGCGCGACCATCGGCTTGACCGTCGAGCCCGGCGGGTAGAGTCCGCGCAGGACCTTGTTGCGCAAGGGCACGTGATCGTCGTCCGACAGCATCTTCCATTCGAGGCGGCCGATGCCGTCGGAGAAGCTGTTGGGATCGTAGCTCGGCATCGACGCCATCGCGAGCACGTCGCCGTTGCGGCAGTCCATCACGACGACGGCGGCCGATTCGGGGCCGATCCGGCGGGCGGCATAGTCCTGGATGCCGGCATCGATGGTCAGCTTGATCGTCTCGCCCGGCACGTCCTCGCGCGTGTCAAGGTTGCGCACGATGCGGCCCGATGCCGTGACCTCGACGCGCCTGGCGCCGGGCTTGCCGCGCAGGTCCTTCTCGAAGATCTTTTCGAGCGCGTCCTTGCCGACCTTGTAGCCCGGGGTGATGAGGACCGGGTCGTGGTCCTTCTCGTATTCCTCGGCCGAAGCCGCGCCGACGTAGCCGATGAGGTGGCCGACCGATGGACCGGTGGGATAGAAGCGCGAGAAGCCGCGCTGGGTGACGACGCCCGGCATGTCCGGCAGGCGCACGCTGACGGCGGAAAAACGCTCGAGGTCCAGCCCGGTCGCGACTTCGACGGGGGCGAAGCCGTGGGCCTTGTCGATCTTGTCCTGCAGGTCCTGCAGGTCGATCGGCGACAGCGAGAGCAAGCGGCCGAGTTCGGCGATGGTGCGTTCGCTGTCCTTCATCTGCTCGGGCACCACGTCGACGCGGAAGTCGGCGCGGTTGGAGGCCAGCGGCGTGCCGTTGCGGTCAAGGATCCAGCCGCGGCGCGGGGGCACCAGCGAGAGGTTGACGCGGTTGCTTTCGGCCTCGAGCTTGTACTTCTCGTTCTCGAACACCGAGAGATAGGTCATTCGTGCGGCCAGCAGGGTGCCGATGCCGCCCTGGATGGCGCCGAGCACCACGGTCCGGCGATCGAAACTGTTGCGCAGCGTTCCGGTGGTGACGTGGGGTCGGCGGAGCAGGCGCCGAAAGTCGATCTTCATCGAATGCGCACGAACGGCGTCAGCCGGAAGCGGTCGGCCAGGGCCACGAAGCGGCCGACGAGCGGGTAGGAGAACACCGAAATCACGAGTTGCGGACCGATTATGCGTAGGGGAGCGGAGGCTCCCGCGATGTTGGAGATGCCGAGGCAGAGAGCGATATACGCGATGATGAGTCCGATCGCCACCAGCCACTCGGTGAGGAAGTTGCGCCAGGGCAGCCGGGCCTCGATGACGTCCAGCACGATCGCCGCGATCGACCAGAGCAGCACAGCGGTCCCGAAGGGCTGGCCGGAGAACAGGTCGTCGAAAATGCCCAGCGGCAGTCCGGCCCAGACCGGCAGGAGGCCGGGACGCAGCTGGCGCCAGGCCACGAAGGCCAGGAACCCCAGCGGCGGCAGCACCGGCGCCGAGGCGATGAGCAGCAGGCCCGGCACCAGCGAGCCGAACATGATCGTCAGCCACGGCAGGCTCCGCGCGAGCACCGGCGACGGCTTGCGGTTGATTCGGGGCCTGACCACGCTGTCCGTGCGGGCGAGCAGGGCCATGCCTATCGGGTCCCGGGCAGCGGATCGGCGGGCGGCGGAGGCGGCGGCGGCGCCCAGGCGCGCTCGACGATCACGAAGTCGGTGTCCGAGGGGTTGCTCAGTACCCGGCCGATGGCCCCGTCGCGCAGCAGTTCGGTCACGACGGCCATCGGCGTACCCGGGCGATAGAGGCCGCCCGAGCCGGTGGTGACCATGACGTCGCCCTTGCGCAGCGGATTGAGGCCGAGGTTGACGAGGCGGATGCGGATCGTGCCGTCGCCCTGGCCCTGCGCGAAGGCGGCGATGCCGTCGCGCGCGCGGCGCACCGGCACGAGGCTTTCGGTATCGGTGATGAGCAGCACCCGCGAACTCGACGAGCCGACCTCCAGAACGCGCCCCACCAGTCCCATCGGGGAGCGCACCGGCATTCCCTTGACCACGCCCCGGTCGGCGCCCGCGCCAAGGGTCGCGAAGCGGCGCGAGCTGGCTCCGGTCGAGGCGACAAGCCGTGCGAAGGCGATCGGCTGCGCGTCGTCTTCGCGAAGGTCGAGCAACTGCTTCAGGCGCCGGTTCTCGTCGCGCGCGGCGTCCGCCTCGACCAGCCGGACCTTCGCCTCGGCAAGTTCCCGCTCGAGCCGGGCGCGTTCGCTGCCGGTCTTGAAGAAGCCCGAAACGCTGGCGAAGAAGTCCTTGCCGGTGGTCCGGCTCTCGGCGGATGCCTGGGCGAGGGGTTCGGTCACGTCGGACGCCGCGCCCCGTAGGCCCGAGAAGGCGTCGGGGCTGACGATGGCGATGACGAGCAGGATCAGGCCCACCACCGCGCCGAGCACGCCGGCCGCGTAGCTGAAGAACGTCGTGTACTGCGCCCTGCGCGAAAAGCCGGAGCGCCGATTTGCTGGCGGTGCCATGCGCCATGCACTCCTGTCATCTTCGGCGTCGCCCGGCAGGAAGGGGCCGCCGCGTCAGTCTGGGAAGGCGGTCGTCCGCGAAAGGAACGAACCGCCGCTCCCGCAATCGATCAGGCGGACATCAGGACGCCGCGATAGACCGGGTCCTCCATCGCGCGGCCGGTTCCGAGCGCGACGCAGGACAGCGGATCCTCGGCGACGCAGACCGGCAGGCCGGTTTCCTCGCGCAGGTACTGGTCGAGGCCCTGGATCAGCGCGCCGCCGCCGGTGAGCACGATGCCCTGGTCGACGATGTCGGCGGCGAGTTCCGGCGCGGTGTTCTCGAGCGCGATGCGCACGCCCTCGATGATCGCGCCGATCGGCTCGGCCAGCGCTTCGGCCACGTTGGCCTGGTTGATGGTGATTTCCTTGGGGACGCCGTTGACGAGGTCGCGGCCCTTGATGTGGATCGTCTCGCCCACGCCGTCGGCCGGCATGATGGCGATGCCGTAGTCCTTCTTGATGCGCTCCGCCGTGGCGTCGCCGATCAGGAGGTTGTGATGGCGCCGGACGTAGGAGACGATCGATTCGTCCATCTTGTCGCCGCCCACGCGCACCGAGGTGGTGTAGGCGAGGCCGCGCAGCGAGAGCACGGCGACTTCGGTGGTGCCGCCGCCGATGTCGACGACCATCGAGCCGACCGGCTCGGTGACGGGCATGTCGGCGCCGATCGCGGCGGCCATCGGTTCGAGGATCAGGTAGACCTGGCTGGCGCCGGCATTGCTGGCGGCGTCACGGATGGCGCGGCGTTCCACCGAGGTCGAGCCCGAGGGTACGCAGATCACGATTTCCGGATAGCGGAACAGGTTCTTCTTGCCGTGCACCTTGCGGATGAAGTGCTTGATCATCTCTTCCGCGATTTCGATGTCGGCGATGACGCCGTCACGCAGCGGGCGGATGGCCTCGATGTTGTCCGGGGTCTTGCCCATCATCATCTTGGCGTCGTCGCCGACGGCCTTGACCTTCTTCACGCCGTTCAGCGTCTCGATAGCGACGACGGAAGGTTCGTTGAGGACGATTCCGCGGTCCTGCACGTAGACGAGAGTGTTCGCCGTGCCCAGGTCGATCGCCATGTTCTGGGAGCCGAGTTTGAAGAATCGCGAGAAGACGCCGGCCATCTAAAATCCGTTTGTTGCCAATCGCTTTCCGAATGCACCTCGGAACCTGCGACAGGGTTTTTTGTGAGGGAGGGCACCCCTTAGCCCATCGATTCGGGAAAGGCTAAAATTTTGTGTCCTTTTCCGGGGGGTATCAACGGTTGCCCGTCTCGAATTACCCGCGCTTCGTCGCTAGGTTTGCGCGACAGCCGTTCCGTGGCGCCATCGACCTCCCATGCGCCGTCAGCCGAGTCCTTCCATGCCCACGATCCGCCGCCTGCCCGAACACCTCGTCAACCGCATCGCCGCGGGCGAAGTGGTCGAGCGGCCGGCTTCCGCGCTCAAGGAACTGGTCGAGAACGCGATCGACGCGGGATCGACGCAGGTGACCGTGCGGCTCGCCTCGGGCGGGCTCGACATGATCGAGGTCACCGACGACGGTTGCGGGATGCGGCCGGACGAGATCGCCCTGGCGCTCGAACGCCATGCCACCTCCAAGCTCCCGGACGAGCAGATCGAACTGGTGGCGACGCTGGGCTTCCGGGGCGAGGCGCTGCCCTCGATCGGGTCGGTCGCGCGGCTCACGATCGAGAGCCGGCCGCACGATGCGAACGAGGGCTGGAAGCGCGTGGTCGATCACGGCGCGGTGACGGCGGACGGGCCGGCGGCGCTGCCTCCGGGAACGCGCATCCGGGTCGAGGACCTGTTCGGCAAGGTGCCCGCGCGGCGCAAGTTCCTGCGCTCGCCGCGCTCGGAATATGCCGCCTGCCTCGACGTCGTGCGCCGCCTCGCCATGGCGCGCCCTGACCTCGGCTTCGTCATGGAGCACGACGGGCGGCGGGTGCTGGCGGTCCAGCCGCGCGAGGAACTGGCGGCGCGCGTCGCCCGCCTCGTCGCGCGCGAACTGGCCGAGGACGGCGTGCTGATCGAGGCCGAGCGCGGCGCCTCGCGCCTCACCGGCGTCGCGGGCCTGCCGACCTACAATCGCGGCGTCGCCGATCACCAGTACCTCTTCGTCAACGGACGCCCGGTGAAGGACCGCCTGCTGGTGGGCGCGGTGCGCGGGGCCTATTCGGACATGCTCGCGCGCGATCGCCATGCGGTGCTGGCGCTGTTCCTGGACATCCCGCCCGAGGAGGTCGACGTCAACGTCCACCCGGCGAAGACGGAAGTGCGCTTCCGCGACCCGGCCTTCGTGCGCGGCTTCCTCGTCGGCGCGCTGCGCCACGCGCTGGAGGGCGCCGGGCAGAAGAGCGCGCAGCCCGCCGCCAGCGCCGCGATGGAGATGTGGCAGGTCGAGCCGGTGGCGCCCGCCGCACCGTCGCTCGGCTCGCTGTTCGCGCGCGAGTATGGCGGTTCGCCGGGACGGCACGAGCCCTCGCGCGTCTCGGAAGCGGGGGCGGCATGGCGCTCCTACGAGGCCGAGGTCATGGCCCAGCCGTCCGCCCGCGCGGAACCTGCGGCGGAGGCGAGCGACGAGGCGCTGCTCTACCCGCTCGGCGTGGCGCGCGGCCAGGTCGCCGGCACCTACATCGTGGCGGAAGCGCAGGACGGCCTCGTCATCGTCGACCAGCACGCGGCGCACGAGCGGCTCGTGCTGGAAAAGCTCAAGGCGGCCGGGGCGGAGGAGGCGATGAACCGCTCGCAGGCGCTGCTGCTGCCCGAAGTGGTCGAGCTGGAGGAAACCGCCTGCGACGCGCTCGAGGACAAGGTCGCGGACCTTGCCCGCCACGGCCTCGTTCTCGAACGCTTCGGCCCGGCGGCGATGCTGGTGCGTGCGGTGCCCTCGGTGCTGTCCCGGAGCGACGTCACCGCCCTCGTGCGCGACGTGGCCGACGATCTCGCGCGCAACGGCGATGCGCTGCTGCTGGGGGAAAAGCTCGATCTCGTGCTGGCGACGATGGCGTGCCACGGCTCGGTGCGGGCAGGGCGCTCGCTCTCCGTGGCGGAGATGAACGCGCTCCTGCGCGAAATGGAGCGCACCCCGCGTTCGGGCCAATGCAACCATGGCCGCCCGACGTGGGTGAAGCTGGCGCACGGCGATATCGAGAAGCTGTTCGGGCGGAAGTGAGGCGGTCGGCAACGGTCCAGTGGCTCAGCCTGAGCGGGGTGGGGTCAAAACGCAGCAACGAGCAGTGCGACGGCGGCTATCGCCCCGTAGTGGTCATTCGTGTTCCTCCCCGAGCTTGTCTCGGGGAGGGGGACCGCCGCCGCAGGCGGTGGTGGAGGGGT
>DATKFS010000204.1:0-4713 GCA_035511275.1 Novosphingobium sp. | reverse complement strand
GACATGATCTCGGGCCGTCCGCCGCGGATCGCCAGCATGTTGGCGGCGAAGTTCGACTGCGCGGGGGTGCTGCGCCAGATCTGGTTGAGCACGACTTCCGGCGAGGCATCGCGCTTGAGGTCGATCACCACGCGCACGCCTTCGCGGTTGGATTCGTCGCGGATGTCCGAGACGCCCTCGATCCGCTTGTCCTTGGCGGCCTCGGCGATCTTCTCGACCAGGTTGGACTTGCCGACCTGGTAGGGGATGCTGGTCAGCACGATCGAGCGGGCGCCACGGCTTGCGCCGCGCGCTTCCTCGATATGGCTGCGGCAGCGCATGATGATCGAGCCGCGACCCGTCAGCGCCGCGTTGCGCGCGCCGCTCTGGCCCAGGATCAGGGGTGCGGTCGGGAAGTCGGGACCCGGGATGATCTGGAACAGTTCCTCCGAGCTGATGCCCGGATTGTCCATCATCGCGAAGCAGCCGTCGATCACTTCGCCAAGGTTGTGCGGCGGGATGTTGGTCGCCATGCCGACCGCGATGCCGCCCGCGCCGTTCACCAGCAGGTTGGGGAAGCGGGCAGGGAGCACCGTGGGTTCGCGGCGCGAACCGTCGTAGTTGTCGGCGAAGTCGACGGTGTCCTTGTCGAGATCGTCGAGCAGGGAGTTGGCGACCCGGGCGAGGCGTGCCTCGGTGTAGCGCATCGAGGCCGGCGGATCGGGGTCCATCGAGCCGAAGTTGCCCTGGCCGTCGATCAGCGGCAGGCGCATCGACCAGTCCTGCGTCAGGCGCGCGAGCGCGTCGTAGATCGCGCTGTCGCCGTGCGGGTGGTAATTGCCCATGACGTCGCCGACGATCTTGGCGGACTTGCGATAAGGCCGCCCGGCGACGAAGCCGCCTTCCTGGCTGGCGAAGAGGATGCGGCGGTGAACCGGCTTGAGACCGTCGCGCACGTCGGGAAGCGCGCGGCTCACGATCACGCTCATTGCGTAATCGAGATAGCTCGTCTTCATCTCGTCGACGATGTCGACGCGGGTGTACTCGCCCTCGGGGCCGGTGTTCTCGTTGATGTCGGTCTCGTCGCTCACGCGGTTCTGTCGCCCGATTGCTGCAGGAAGGGGTGCTGTGGGAAAAGCTTGATGGAACGCCCTAGGACATGAACCAGGCGAATGCCACCTGAACCGCGTCTACGGAGGGGGGCGCATCGCCGTTTTCCACACATATGCATGGGAACCCTGAACGGGTGCGACGAATTGCATTCAAACAGCGTTCAGTGGCGTCCGCGTAAATCGCGGACGAGGTTGCCAAGGGCCGAAATCGCCGCCAAACCGGCGCGGCCCTTTTCCCGATCCTGCTTCCGGGCGGGATTTGTTTTGTCTTGAGAGGAGTTAGCCTTGATGGCTCGCAAGTTCCTTGTTTCCCGTGTTGCCCTTGCCGTTGCCCTGTCCAGCGGCCTGGCGATCGGCGTCGCCTCGCCGGCCATGGCGGCCAAGAAGGAGAAGGACAAGGCACCCGCCGCGAAGTTCTCTCCTGAATTCGTGAAGGTAGCCGGCCCCATCGAGAAGGCCATGGGTGAAGCGACCGCCAAGGTCCCCGCCAATGCGCAGCCGACGGACCTCGCCGCCGCCAAGCAGTCGTTCGATGCCGCCGTCGGCGGTAACGGCAAGGCCGCGCTGGACGGTGCCGCCGCCGCTGCGACCACGCCCGACGACAAGATGGCCGTCGCCCAGTGGATGCGCAACTACGGCATCATCTCGCAGGACCGCGCGCTCCAGTATCGCGGCACCACGCTGCTGCTGGAAAGCGGCCGCCTCCCGGCCGAAAGCGTCGGGCAGACCAACTACAGCGCAGGCATCACCGCCTACCAGCTCAACGACTACGTGAACTCGGCCAAGTACCTGAAGGCGGCCAAGGACGCCGGTTACGTCGATTCGACGGGCCAGCTCGATCTCGTCCTTGCCGATGCGTACAAGAAGTCGAACAATCCCGACGCCGCGCTGCAGATGGCGAAGGACGACGTCGCCGCCGCGCAGGCCAAGGGCATCGCGCCTTCGGAAACCGCGCTGCGCAGCGTCCTCCAGCAGACCTACACCGCCAAGCAACTCGCTCCCTCGACCGAATATGCGGCGCTGCTCGGCCAGTACTACCCGGCCACCTGGGGCACCGCGATCTCGGTCGTGGCGCAGCTTGCCGCGCTGCCGCGCGACCAGGACCTCGACCTCATCCGCCTGAAGTACGCGACGGGCACGATGAGCGAGAAGCGCGACTACTACGAATACCTCGACGCCGTCGATCCGCGCGCCTTCCCGGGTGAAGCGGTCAAGGTGATGAACGACGGTATCGCCAAGGGCAAGCTGACCAAGGCGGAGATCGGCGCAGACCTCGCCAACGCCCAGGGCCGCGTCGCCGCCGACAAGGCCTCGCTCCCCGCCGCCGAACGCGATGCGAACAAGCCCGGCGCAACTGCCGCGACCGTCGTCGGCGCGGCTGATGTCTTCCTGAGCTACGACGAGCCTGCCCGGGCCGAAGCGCTCTACGCGAAGGCGCTTTCGATGCCCGGCGTCGACACCAACAAGGTCGCGCTTCGCCTCGGCATGTCGCAGGCTCTGACCGGCAAGTACGCCGATGCGCAGGCCAACTTCGCCAAGGTTACCGGCACCCGCGCGCCGGTCGCCAAGCTGTGGTCGGCCTATGCCAAGGGCAAGGCCTCGCCTGCGGCCCCGACGGCGCCTGCCGCGAACTGATCTCTCGGATCACCATGGAAAAGGGCGACGGGAAACCGTCGCCCTTTTTCGTTGCGGGGAGTTGAAGCGCCTCGCCGCGTTGAGGCGATCAAGACCCTGTCTTCATTCCGGCGGGGACGAGGTGCCGTACTCACATGCTTCGACGAACTCAGCGTGAGGGGAGCGGGGGGCAGGGCAGTTGGCCATCCAAATCCGGGCCTCCCGGCTGCGCTCAGGCTGAGCGTGTCGAAGCCGTTCCGCCTTACTCCACCGGCGCGAAATCCCCGGTCTCGCTGTCGAGCAGGTGCAGCACGCCATCGGAGATCGCGAAGAACGCGCCGCGCAGCTTGAGTTCGCCCTTGCCGACCTTGCTCTTCACGCAGGGGAAGGTCATCAGGTTTTCGAGGCTGACCTTGACGGCGGCCTGTTCCATCGCGCGCTCCGCCTCGCGCCCCGTTGTGCCGAGCGCTTCGGCGACGGGCGCGCGCGCCTCGTCGAGCATCGAGATCCAGTCGGCGACGAAGCCGCCCTGGCCGACTTCGGCGCCCTTGAGGTCCTGCGTCAGCGCGGCCTTGCAGCCGCCGCACAGGCCGTGGCCCATGACCACGACTTCCTTGACCTTGAGCACCTGCACCGCGAATTCCAGCGCTGCCGAAACGCCGTGATGGCCAGGCGTCGTCTCAAAAGGCGGCACCAGCGCGGCGACGTTGCGCACCACGAAGATCTCGCCGGGATCGACATCGAAGATCTGGCTCGGATCGACGCGGCTGTCCGAGCAGGCGATCACCATGACTTCGGGCGACTGGCCCTTGCCGAGCTGGTCCCAGCGCTCGCGGTTGGAACTCCATCCGGTGGTGCGGAAGCGGCGATAGCCGGCGATGAGGTGGCTCAGCACGCGGTCTTGGGTATCGGTCATGGCTGCCTTCCGTTGGTCTTGTGGCGAAGGTTCGCTTTCCCTTACCCCGGATATTCCTGCTGGCAAGCTCGGGCACATACGACTATCTGGGCGTCATGAACGATCTCTCTTCCGTGCCGACCCCAGAAGATGCCCCGCAGCGCCAGCGCAAGCCCGACTGGATCCGCGTCAAGGCGCCGACCAGCAAGGGCTATGGCGAGACTCGCCAGCTCATGCGCGACCTCAAGCTCAACACCGTGTGCGAGGAAGCGGCCTGCCCGAACATCGGTGAGTGCTGGACGAAGAAGCACGCGACGGTGATGATCCTGGGCGATACCTGCACGCGGGCCTGCGCGTTCTGCAACGTGAAGACCGGGATGCCCGGCCGAGTCGATCCGGCGGAACCCGCCAATGTCGCCGAACTGGCGCTCAAGACCGGCCTCGAACACATCGTCATCACCTCGGTCGACCGCGACGACCTGCCAGACGGCGGCGCCTCGCAGTTCGTCAAGGTGATCGAGGCCCTGCGCGCCGCGACGCCGAATACCACGATCGAGATCCTGACGCCTGACTTCCGCAACAAGATGCAGCGCGCGGTCGAGGCGATCGTCATGGCGCGCCCGGACGTCTACAACCACAACCTCGAGACCGTGCCCCGGCTCTACCCCACGATCCGCCCCGGCGCGCGCTATTACGCCTCGCTGCGGCTGCTGGAAGAGGTGAAGCGCCACGATCCCTCGATCTTCACCAAGTCCGGCGTCATGCTCGGGCTGGGCGAGGAGCGGCTCGAAGTCCATCAGGTGATGGACGACATGCGCTGCGCCGACATCGACTTCCTGACCATGGGCCAGTACCTGCGCCCGACGCCCAAGCACGCCGAGGTCAAGGAATTCGTGACCCCGCAGGCGTTCAAGGCCTACGGCGCGATCGCGCGGGCCAAGGGCTTCCTGCAGGTCGCCGCCTCGCCGTTGACGCGCTCCAGCTACCATGCCGGAGCCGACTTCGCCGAGATGAAGGCCGCGCGCGAGGCCAAGCTGGCCAAGGCCGCACTGGTCGGCGCGAAGGGCTGAACCCGTGCCCGGAATCCATGAAACCCGGCGCATGCCCTACAGC
>DATKFS010000203.1:0-7376 GCA_035511275.1 Novosphingobium sp. | reverse complement strand
AGGTGCGCCCCGGTGACCTCGGTGTCGATGCCATGCACATCAACCTGCACAAGACCTTCTCCACGCCCCACGGCGGCGGTGGTCCGGGCGCTGGTCCGGTGGTCCTGTCCGAAGCGCTCGCGCCGTTCGCGCCGCTGCCTTTCGTGACGCGCGGGGCTGACGGCTCGATCCACCTCGTCGAGGAGGAGAATGCCGAGGAAGGACACGCGCAGGCGTTCGGCCGAATGGTCGCCTTCCACGGCCAGATGGGCATGTTCACTCGCGCGCTGACCTACATCCTCAGCCACGGTGCCGACGGCTTGCGGCAGGTTGCCGAGGACGCCGTGCTCAACGCCAACTATGTCCTGCGCTCGTGCGAGGACCTGTTGCCGGCGCCTTTCGCGGACAGCGGCCCTTGCATGCACGAGGCGTTGTTCAGCGATGCGGGGCTGGCCGAGGGCTTCTCCACGCTGGACATCGCCAAGGGTCTGATCGACGAGGGTTTCCACCCCATGACGGTCTACTTCCCGCTGGTCGTGCGTGGCGCGATGCTGGTCGAGCCGACCGAGACCGAAAGCAAGGCTGGTCTCGACCGCTTCATCGCCTCGCTGCGTTCTCTGGCCGAGCGGGCAAAGGCGGGCGACGAAAGCCTGCACTCCGCGCCGCACTTCGCGCCACGGCGCCGGCTTGACGAAACGCTCGCCGCGCGCAAGCCTGTGTTGGTGTGGCAGGGCGATCCCGGCGTTCCGGGAACGCCGTCGCTGAGCGAGATCGGGGGAAGCTGAGGATATGGGCGGAAGCGCTGGAGCGGGATGGCAGGCTTACCTGCCGCTCTTCATCTTCGCAGGCGTCATGGCCTGGCGCTTCCGCAACCTCCAGAAGGCAAGGCCGCTGCGGCTGCCGCTCCTGTGGATCATGCCCCTGATCGTAACCGGGGCCGTGTGCCTCGCGCTTGCCGCCATGCCTCCCAGTGGACTGGGCTGGCTGTCGCTCGCCGCCGGGTTGGCGGCGGGCGGTGGGCTCGGCATCCAGCGCTCGCGGCTCATGCGACTGCATATCGAAGGCGAGGGCAGGGACGCGCGCGTAATGGTGCGCCAGTCCCCGCTGGCCCTCGCGCTCATCCTCGCCGTCTTCGCGGCGCGGCGGATGCTGCTGCCGGGCATGGCGATGCAGGCCGGCCACCCATCGGCGACCGCGCTGCTTCTGACCGATGCGATGCTCGGACTGGTGCTGGGGATGGTGGTGCTGAGCCGCCTGGTCCTGTGGCAGCGTGCGCAGGCCATGGTCGCGGCCCACGTCTTCGACGCCTGACGGCGCGTGCCCTCAGCGAATGGCGTCGGACCCGGCCTGGCCGACCGACTCGATGTCGCGGCCAACGCCCTTGACGGTGTTGCAGGCGCTCGTCGTGCAGGCGATACCGAGGGCGGTGAGGGTAAGGATGATGTTCCGGATCATTAGACGCGCGTTCCCTTGTGATGACGAGGGATTATCCGAAGGATCGCTCGGAGGAAAGCGCCGTCTGGGGCAGCAGGGCCGGCTTCGGTCGGTGGCGTGAAGCCGGCCTGCTTGCCCGCCTGTCAGCGGTTGATCGCGTCGTCGCCGGCCTGGCCGACCGACTCGACGTCGCGGCCCGCACCCTTGACGGTGTTGCAGGCCGAAGCGGACATGACGATACCACCGGCGACGATGGCGATGACGAGCTTCTTTACCATGTGCGTGTTCCTTTTTTCGGTGCGACCCGGTTACCCCGGTGCGTACTCCGGTCGAAACACGCGCGTATCGATCAGATTCCCTTTGGCGAGTCGTCTACCTGCGCTTCTTCGGTGGCGCTTTCATCCAGCGCGGACGTGGGCGAGATGCGGCGCGACAGGAAATGTTCGCGCGAAGTGATGATAAGCCCGGCCAGCACGATGATCGGCGCGCCGAGCCATGTCGTGTAGGAGGGGAGGTTACCCCAGATCGTCCATCCGTAGAGCGTCGACCAGATGAGCGCGGTGTAGTCCATGACGACCACGGTGGCGACCTGGCCGAAGCGCAGCGCTGCGGTGATGAGGAACTGGGCGAGAGTGCCGCTCAATCCGACGCCCGCCAGCAGCAGCCACTCGTAGGCGCCGTGCGGCCGGGCGTAGAACGGGAGGACGATCGCGCTGAACAGCGATCCGTAGAACGCGAACCAGAAGACGCAGGCGATCGGCTCCTCGGTGCGAGCGAGGTCGCGGATCTGGAAGCTGACGATGGCGACGATGATCCCGGCGCCAAGCCCTGCAGCAAGACCCAGCGCGGGGACCGGGACGTCGCCGGGGCGCGTGATCACCAGCACGCCGATGAAGCCCAGGACGACCGCGGTCCAGCGCCACTTGCCGACCTTCTCACGCAGGACCATGGCCGTGATCAGCACCGCGAAGAGCGGGGTGGTGAACCCCAGTGTCGTCGCCACGGGGAGCGGCAGGAGCGTTGCGGCGCCGATGTTGCAGCACAGGCCGGCGGTGCCGCTCGTTGCGCGCATGGCGTGGCTACCCATTCGGCGAGTCGCCAGGAGGCCCAGTTTGCCCGAGACGAGCAGCGCCGCGCCGATGATCGGCAGGCTCATCGCCTGTCGCCAGAATACCAGTTCAGGGAGCGACACGCCTGCCTCGCCAGCCCCCTTGACCAGCATGAACATGGTCGAGAGCATGAGCATGGCGCCCACGCGCAAGGCGATCGCAAGCATCGGGCGCTCGGCGCGGGCGGGTCTGGCGGAGGCAGTCACGTCTTGGCGCTTTAACTCCGCCTCGCTTGGAGGCAAGGGCGGGCAATGGACGATTCGACGCTCATCATGGTGATTTTCGGCAGCCTTGCCGCGGTTCTCGCTGCCGTGGCGTGGTTCGGCGACCGGCGGCGGCATCGGCGGCAGGACCTTGACCGCGTGGGATTCATGCCCTGGACGGGAGTGTTCTTCTGGTCACTGCTGGGGGCGGTGCTGCTGCTCGGCCTCTCGGCAAGGCGGATGCTGGGCAACTGACTTGCCGACCGTTCGAAAAACCTGAACGTCAGAATCGAAATTATCCGGCTGGGCAGGAGCCTCGGTGAGTGGGAACAGCCGGCATCCCCTTCACTCCACTGGAGAATTTCCATGAAGCGCATGTTCGCAGCGGCCATCCTGGCCGCGTCCTTCATCGTGTCCGTCCCGATCGTCGCGCAGCAGGCCAACGGCAATGCCGCGCAGGTCGAGGCTGGCGACTACAAGCTGGACGCCTCCCATACCCTCGTGCGCTTCACTGTCGACCATTTCGGCATCAGCGAGTTCTTCGGCACGCTTCCGGGCGCGACCGGTACGCTTTCTGTCGATCCCAAGGCCCTGTCGGCTGCCAAACTCGACGTGACGGTCCCGGTGGCGACCGTTTCGACGACCAATGCCACGCTCGATGAGGAACTGGTCGGCACCGAATGGTTCGACGCCGCGAAGTATCCGACGATGCGCTTCGTCTCCACCAGGGTCGTGAAAACTGGCGCGAACACGGCCGACGTCTCGGGCAACCTGACGCTCCATGGCGTCACCCGCCCCGTCACGCTGAAGGCGACCTTCAAGGCGGCGGCGGTGAACCCGATGAACAAGGCCTACACGCTGGGCTTCAACGCCACGGGCGTCATCAAGCGCACCGAATTCGGCGTAAGCAAGTACGCTCCGCTGGTCAGCGACGAGACGACGCTCGCGATCACCGCGGCGTTCGAGAAGCAGCCGAAGAAGTGACCTGATGGGGCGCCCGGCGCGTCCCCGCAAATGAAAACCCCCGCCGGTGAGGCGGGGGTTTTCTCGTTCCAGCCAAAGGGCGGATCAGGCGAGTTCGATCGCCACTGCCGTCGCTTCGCCGCCACCGATGCAGAGCGAGGCGACGCCCTTCTTCAGGCCCTTTTCCTTGAGGGCGTTGATGAGGGTCACGATGATGCGGGTGCCCGAGGCGCCGATCGGATGGCCAAGAGCCGTGGCGCCGCCGTGGATGTTCACCTTGTCGTGCGGGATGCCGAGGTCGTGCATCGCGAACATGGCGACGCAGGCGAAGGCCTCGTTCACTTCGAACAGGTCGACGTCGGAGAGCTGCCAGCCAACCTTGTCCATCAGCTTGGTGATCGCGCCGACCGGGGCGGTGGTGAACTTCGAGGGCTCCTGCGCGTGGGCGGAGACGCCGACGACGGTGGCGAGCGGGGTCAGGCCCTTGGCTTCGGCGACGCTCTTACGAGTGAGCACCACGGCGGCAGCGCCGTCCGAGATCGAGCTGGAGCTGGCGGCGGTGATGGTGCCGTCCTTGGCGAAGGCGGCGCGCAGGGTGCGGATCTTGTCGGGGTTACCCTTGGGCGGCTGCTCGTCGGTGTCGATGACGACTTCGCCCTTGCGGGTCTTCACGGTGACGGGGACGACCTCGTCCTTGAAGGCGCCGGTGGAGATCGCTTCCTGCGCACGGCGCAGCGACTCGATCGAATAGTCGTCCTGGTTCTCACGCGTGAGCTGGTATTCGTCGGCGGTGACCTGCGCGAAAGAGCCCATCGAGCCGCCTTCGTAGGCGTCCTCGAGACCGTCGAGGAACATGTGGTCATACAGCGTGTCATGGCCGGCACGCGCGCCCGAGCGGTGCTTCTTCGACAGGTACGGCGCGTTGGTCATCGATTCCATGCCGCCGGCGATCACCACGTCGAGCGAACCCGAAGCGAGAGCCTCGGCGCCCATGATGACCGTCTGCATGCCCGAGCCGCAGACTTTGTTGACGGTGGTCGCCTGAACGGACTTCGGCAGACCGGCCTTGATCGCCGCCTGGCGGGCAGGGGCCTGGCCGAGGCCGGCGGGCAGCACGCAGCCCATGTAAATGCGCTCGATGTCCTCGCCCGCGACGCCTGCGCGCTCGACCGCGGCCTTGACCGCAGTTGCCCCGAGGTCGGTCGCCGAGACTTCGGCGAAGACGCCCTGGAGACCGCCCATCGGCGTGCGCGCGTAGGAGAGGATGATTATCGGGTCGGATGCGGAAATCTGGGCCATGAATTGCCTTTCGCACTGAAAATCGGGTCGCTTGACGATCGGATAATGTTGCGATGCGTCAATTGCAATGATGCGACGCTTTCGTGACCACTACGGACGAGTGTTCATCGCCGTGCCGGGTTTTGCCGAAAAGCGCCTGCTTCGCTTCCCTTGCAAGATGGGATCGTTGCCGGGATTGCCAAGTCGTTTCGCGAACGTTTCGCAGTAAACCGTCCGATTGATTGCGCATTTCGCCCAGGACGTTTGCGTAAACCGGCAAGGTGCCCGCTTTCTCCGGGAATTCCCGTGGCTGGGCGATCCTGCGTGTTGCAATGCAACGCGAATGGGCGGATTTATCCAACCGTACACCTTGCAGCGTCGGGAGGGCTGGCCTAAGAGCGCGCCCAACTTGACGGCATTCGCCCATGACCTTTCCGAGTCCGTCAACGTCGCATCCGGTATGAGGCAAGAGACCATTGACCGATCTGTCACACTACCTGCCGATCCTGATCTTCCTGGTCATCGCGCTGGGACTTTCGTCGGTGATCGTGTTCCTGCCGATGGGCGTCGCCCGCCTGACCGGGACGCACCAGCCCAGCGCCGACAAGAACAGCGAATATGAATGCGGCTTCCCCGCGTTCGAGGATCCGCGCAGCCAGTTCGACGTGCGCTTCTACCTAGTCGCGATCCTGTTTATCATTTTCGATCTCGAAGCCGCGTTCCTGTTCCCCTGGGCCGTCTCGCTCGACATGACCGGCTGGGCCGGCTGGACGACGATGATGGTGTTCCTCGGCGAACTGGCCATCGGCCTCGCCTATGCATGGAAGAAGGGAGCTCTGGACTGGGAATGAGCACGCTCGTGAACTCTGCCGGCCAGCCTCTGGTCGCCAATCCCGCTGGTGGCGCCGTCGTCGCGCCCGACCAGTCGTTCTTCAAGGACCTCAACCAGGAGGTCTCCGACAAGGGCTTCCTCGTCACCAGCACCGAGGAACTGTTCCAGTGGGCCCGCACCGGCTCGCTGTGGTGGATGACCTTCGGCCTCGCCTGCTGCGCGGTCGAGATGATCCACGTCAACATGCCGCGTTACGACATGGAGCGCTTCGGCGCCGCGCCGCGCGCTTCCCCGCGCCAGTCGGACGTGATGATCGTTGCCGGAACGCTCTGCAACAAGATGGCCCCGGCGCTCCGCAAGGTCTACGACCAGATGTCGGAGCCCAAGTACGTCATCTCGATGGGCTCGTGCGCCAATGGCGGCGGCTACTACCACTACAGCTACTCGGTCGTGCGCGGATGTGACCGCATCGTGCCAGTGGACATCTACGTGCCGGGTTGCCCGCCGACAGCGGAAGCGCTGCTCTATGGCGTGATGCAGCTCCAGCGCAAGATTCGCCGCGTCGGCACGGTCGAGAGGTAAGGACCAGATGCCCGTTCTGCATTCAGCTCCCAGGATCGCGTCCAACGAAGGCGTGCTCGACGTTCTCGTCGCCGCGCTCGGCACGTCCGTCGTCGCCTCGAAGGAGGAGCATGGCGAGATCGTGCTCACCATCGCGCGCGGCGAGATAGAGAACGCCTTGCGTTCGCTGCGTGACGACCATGGCTACCAGCAGCTCATGGAGATGGCCGGGGTAGACTATCCCTCGCGGCCCGAGCGCTTCGAAGTCGTCTACATGCTGCTTTCAGTGACGAAGAACCATCGCCTGCTGGTGAAGGTGACCGCCGCCGAGAACACGCCGGTGCCGACCGTGACAACGCTGTGGCCCAACGCCGGCTGGCTCGAGCGCGAAGTGTTCGACATGTACGGCGTGATCTTCGCCGGCAACCCGGACCTGCGCCGCATCCTCACCGACTACGGCTTCGAGGGGCACCCGTTCCGCAAGGATTTCCCGCTCACCGGCTATGTCGAACTGCGCTATTCCGAAGAAGATAAGCGCGTCGTCTACGAGCCCGTGAAGCTCGCGCAGGACCTGCGCAGCTTCGACTTCATGAGCCCGTGGGAAGGCGCCGACTACGTGCTTCCGGGCGACGAGAAAGCTGCCGAAGCTCCTCCTCCGCCGCCGGTCGCGACGCCCAAGGCCACCGAGACCAAGGCCGACACCGGCGCCGGTGACAAGGCGAACGACAAGGCCGCCGAGAAGGAATCGGCTCCTGCGCCCGCCACCGCGAAGGATGGCAAGGACGCCGAGGCGCCCAAGGATACCGAGAGCCGTCCGGCCAAGGAGGACGACAAGTGAGCATGCAGCTCGAGACGTCGCCCACCACCGGCGACGATGTCATTACCAACTACACGATCAACTTCGGTCCCCAGCACCCGGCGGCGCACGGCGTGCTGCGCATGGTCATGGAACTGGACGGCGAGATCATCGAGCGGATCGACCCGCACGTCGGCCTGCTCCACCGCGGCACCGAGAAG
>DATKFS010000202.1:0-3276 GCA_035511275.1 Novosphingobium sp. | reverse complement strand
CGGCGGCGGTGGGCGTCGACGATCTCGCGGCGGGAGGCTCCGGCCTCGACCCCGAGCAGGACGCGCGCCTGCGCCGCCTCGAACGAGGGCACCGCCTTGCCGCCGGGCCTTGCGAGCTTGGGCTGCCAGGGCCAGCGGCCGGAATAGAGCCGCCACGCGATGCAGCCCAGCGCCACCAGCCAGAGGAGTTTCACCACGGCCTCAGGCGCCCGCTGCGAATGCGAGATCGGGCTGGCGCGAAGGCATCGGCAGGTTCAGTCCGGCCAGCAGCCCGCGCACTTCCTGCCGGGCGACGAGGTGGCTGGTGCCGAGGTCCCCCAGATAGCCCTTGTCGAGCAGCGTCAGGCCCGAGGGGAACAGCTCGCGGAAGATCACGCGCTCGGAAAGGCCACCGGCGATGCGGAAACCCGCGCGCTTCGACAGTTCCTGCAGCGCTCCGTCGATGCGGCGCATGTTGCGCGCCTCGACGTGCTGGACGCGGTTGCGGACCACCACCCAGTCCAGCTCGCGGCGGCCTTCGTTGATGGTCTTGAGGCCGCGCTGCTTGCGCGCCTCCCACATGACTTCGGCGTAGAACGAGAGGCGCTTCACCCTGAAGGTCTCGCTGTCGACCTGGCCGAGCAGGTCGAAGTCGACGAAGCTGTCGTTCAGCGGGGTCACCAGCGTGTCGGCGGTGGTGGCGACGTGGCGGGCAAAGGCGTCGTCGCGGCCCGGCGTGTCGAAGACGAGGAAGTCGTAGCCCTCGGCGATCTGCTCGGCGAGGTCGTCGAGTTCGGCGATGTCGTCGCCGTCGTAGACCGCGAAGCGCGCGCCGGGCAGCGCGATCTCGCGCTTGCGCTCTGTCTCGACGCGGTTCTCGAGGTAGCGATACAGCGTGCGCTGGCGCGGGTCGAGATCGATGCAGGCGACGTTGGCCCCCTGGTAGGCCAGCGCGATGGCGACATGGACGGCGGTGGTGGACTTGCCGGTGCCGCCCTTCTCGTTGGCGAAGACGATGCGATGCGCTGTCACGGGACCGTTACGCTTTCCTGATGCGGCCCGCGAGATCGCGGACCGACGTTTCAAACATTGCCCCCAGAAGCGCGCTGCGGCTAGAGAACCCCCGCGCGCCTGCCGGTCCAGGCCACCATACTGGAGCAGTGAACCCCAATGCAAACCGTCCACACCCTTGATCCACTGCGCAGTGCAGTCGAGCAGTTGCGCAAGACCGGCCCGGTCGCACTGGTGCCGACGATGGGCGCGCTCCATGAAGGCCATCTGACACTCGTGCGCGAGGCGCGCCGGCACGCGAAGAGCGTGGTCGTCTCGATCTTCGTGAACCCGCTGCAGTTCGGCGCGGGCGAGGACCTCGACGCCTACCCCCGCCAGCTCGCCCGCGATGCCGCGGCGCTGGAGGGCGAGGGCGTGGACCTGCTCTGGGCACCGACGGTGGAGGCGATGTATCCGGCGGGCTTCGCCTCGAACATCTCGGTGGCAGGGGTGAGCGAGGGCCTGTGCGGCGCGGCCCGGCCCGGGCATTTCGACGGCGTGGCGACGGTCGTCTGCAAGCTGTTCAACCAGGTCCTGCCCGACGTCGCGCTGTTCGGCGAGAAGGACTGGCAGCAGCTCGCCGTGATCCGCCGCATGGCGCGTGACCTCGACCTCACCCGCCCCGCCGCCGACGCGATCCTTGGCGTCGAGACGGTGCGCGAGGCGGACGGGCTCGCGATGTCGTCGCGCAACGCGTACCTCGGCGCCGACGATCGCGCCGCCGCGGTCGCCCTGCCCCGAGCCATGCGCGCGGCGATCGCGGCGATCGAGGGCGGCGCCGACGTGCCGGCGACGCTGGCGCAGCTGGAGGCGCAGGTCGTCGCGGGCGGGTTCCTCTCGGTGGATTACGCGCAATTGCGCGATGCGGACGACCTCGCGGTGCTGGGCGCGCGGTCGGACCGGCCGATGCGCCTGCTCGTCGCGGCACGGATCGGTCCGGCGCGGCTGATCGACAACATGGCGGTGGCGCCGACGGCGCGCTAACGGCGCCATCGACCAATCATTACAAGTTGACCACACAGCGCCCGGACACGTATTCTTCGTTTCGTGGAGCGTCGGGGGCGATTCTGGCACATCTCCATGACTATCGGAGGGAACTGGTCATGAAGAAACTTACCATTGTACTTGCCGGCATCGCGCTAGCCGCATCCGTGCCTCACACCGTCTCGGCACACTCCATAGAAGTCATTCCCGGCGACCTCGAAACCGGCGACAAGCGGTCGTTCTGGAGCTTCTTCTTCGGCTTCTGACGCGAATCAGGTCTTTCCGAAAAGGCGGGCCTTGCGGTCCGCCTTTTCCTTTGCCGGGCAACACACGGGATCTTGATCGCCGTCTAACAGCCATTGTCAGGCGACCCTGCGTACACAGTGGTTTATTCCACGATTCGACCTAGGATGGCGCATCGGCACCGGTGCCCGCATCGGGTCCGGACTGGGGCCGAAACGCCGGAGGCAACCGGCGGGCGGCCGGGGGACATGGCTATTCGCGACTGGGTTTCACACCGGCATGACGCCGGCTGCACGACTGTTTTCAAAGGTCTCGCGCTTCGGGGCCAAGGGCGCCGCCGTCCCAGTCCCCTTGGGCGGCGTCCGGCAACCTCGCGCCTGGCGGTGGTCGACGGGAATGCGCTGGTCCGGGGTCGGGAGGGCCCGGGACCGGCGCGGGGCACGACGGCCGCCGCCGGCAACCCGGCCCGGGCGCATTTCGGGAAGGCGGCATGATGGGCGGGCTGAACATCCTCTACATCGAGGACGATTCGCGCGCGGCCGCGCAGGTCGAAGAACTGGCGAGCCAGTCGGGCGACACGCTGACCTGGTGCCCCACCGGCGGCGACGGGCTCAAGCGCGCCGGGGTGGAGCGCTTCGACGTCATCATTCTCGACCGCATGTTGCCCGACCTGGACGGGCTGACGATCCTGTCGCGGCTGCGCGAAAGCGGGGTCGGCACGCCGGTGCTGCTGCTCTCCGCGCTCGGCCGCACCTCCGACCGCGCCGAAGGTCTGGACGCGGGCGCCGACGACTATCTCGCCAAGCCGTTCGAAGGGGAGGAACTGCTCGCCCGCCTGCGCGCCCTGCATCGCCGGTCTTCCGGCCGCGAGCATTCGGCGGTCATCCTCTACGGCGCGTTCGAGTGCCACGTGAAGGCGCGCACCGCCTTCCGCGACAACCGCCACCTCTCGCTCAGCCCGAAGGAATTCGAGCTGTTCCGCTACTTCATGGAGAACGCGGGCGAGGTTCTGACGCGCGA
>DATKFS010000201.1:0-6800 GCA_035511275.1 Novosphingobium sp. | reverse complement strand
CTTCCGCTTCGCCCATGCGGTGGGCGCGCGCGACTACCGGCATTTCTTCAGGTCGCTGCTGGGTCGGGGCTGGGTGCTGTTCGAGGTCGCCTATGGCCTGTTCGTGATCATTGTCCTCGCCGTGTTCGGCGCGGCGGCCGGAGCGATCGCGCAGGCCACGCTCGGTGTCCCGCCGCTGCTCGGCACCTGCGCGCTGATGTTCGGCATCGTGACTTGCGTGGCTTTCGGCAATGCCGGGGTCGAGCGCGTGTTCCTCTGGGTCTCGGTGCTGCTCTACGCCACCTACGGCGCGTTCCTGTACCTCTCGGTGTCGTCCACGGGCGCGCGCATCGCCGCCGCCTTCGCCGTCGCGCCTGCCCCCACAGGCGACTGGGCGCTGGGCGGCGCGACTTATGCCGGGTACAACATCGTCGGTGCCGTGATCGTGCTGCCGGTGACCCGCCACTTCCGCAGCGGGCGTGATGCGGTGGCCGCAGGGCTCCTCGCCGGCCCTCTGGCAATGGCCCCGGCGCTGCTGTTCTTCGCCGGAATGACCGCCTTCCTGCCCGAGATCGCGGGCGCGGTCCTGCCCTCGGACTATATCCTCTCGCGCCTCGGCCATCCGGCGTTCCACGTCCTGTTCCAGGTGATGATCTTCGCCGCGCTGCTGGAAAGCGGCACCGGCGCGGTCCACGCCATCAACGAGCGTATCGCCCGCACCGGCATCGCACTGACGCTCGCCCGCCGAGCCGGAGCGGCGCTGCTGCTGCTCGCACCCTGCATGTTGATCGCCGAGCGCATCGGCCTCGTCGGCCTGATCGCCTCGGGTTACCGCGTTCTGGCCTGGACATTGATCGCCATCTACGTCGTTCCGCTGCTGGCGGTGGTGCTGCTGCGCCGCCGCCCCATCCCTCTCCCGGAGATGCCCTGATGAGACTGCACGCGCTGCTCGCCCTGCCCCTCTTCGCCCTCGCCGCGCCCGCGCTGGCGGCACCGCCCGCCGACCTCGACGCGCGGATCGAGCAGTTGCGCGAAGCCTCGGGCACGCCGGGAATGGCCGTCGCCATCGTCGAGCAGGGGAAGGTCGTGGTGGCCAGGGGCTACGGCGTGCGCAAGCTCGGCGCGCCCGAGAAGATCGATGCCGACACCCTGTTCATGATCGCCTCGACCGGCAAGGCGTTCACCTCCGCCGCGCTCGCCACATTGGTCGATGCGGGCAAGATAGGCTGGGACGACAAGGTGATCGACCATCTGCCCACTTTCCAGATGTACGACCCCTGGGTCACGCGCGAGATCACCGTGCGCGATCTGCTGGTCCACCGCAGCGGCCTGGGCCTCGGCGCGGGCGACCTGCTGATGGTTCCGCGCGGCAAGCTCTCGCGCGCGGAAACAATGGCCCGCCTGCGCTACATCAAGCCCGCAACCAGCTTCCGCAGCGGTTATGCCTATGACAACATCCTCTACACCGTCGCGGGTGCCCTGATCGAGGAGGTCAGCGGGCAGACCTGGGAGGACTACATGCGCGACCACGTCTTCGCGCCTGCGGGCCTGCCCAATGCCACCGCCGACAAGGAAAGGCAGCTCACCACCCCCGACCGCGCGCAGCCCCATGCCCGCTACGGCAGCGCGGTGCGCGGAACCGGGCCGATGAAGCTGCTCGACGAGCGTGACCGGCTGGGCCAGGCCGGAGCGCCCGCCGGCCTGATCGCCGCCAGCGCCGCCGACCTCGCCCGCTGGCTGCAAATCCAGCTTGCCCACGGCGCCTTGCCCGAAGGAAAAGGCCGCCTGTTCAGCGAGGCGGCGAGCCGGGAGATGTGGGCGCCGGTCACGCCCATGCCGATCAGCCCGATGCCCGCCCCCGTCGAAGCCGCGACGCCGGGCTTCGACGCCTACGCGCTGGGCTGGGAAGTGCGCGACTACAAGGGCGCCAAGATCGTCTGGCACGCGGGAGGCCTGTTCGGCTTCACCACCGTCGTCGTGATGATCCCGGAACGCGACGTCGGTTTCGCCATCACCATCAACAGCGAGGAGATCGAGCCGCGCTACGGCCTGATGTACGAGCTGATCGACCATTATCTCGGTCTGCCCAAGCAGGACTGGCCCACCCGCTTCGGTGAATATCGCCGCTCGCGCATCGCAGCCGCCGAAGTGGCGGTGAAGCAGCAGGCGGCGACGCCCGCGAAAGTCGGTCCGTCGCTCCCGCGCGCGAGCTACGCCGGCAGCTACAAGGACACTTGGTATGGCATCCTGAAGGTCGGCTCTGATGCCAAGGGCTTGACGGTGGACTTCACGACGACGCCCGGGATGACAGGACGGCTCACCCACTATCAGTACGACACCTTTGTCGCGAAGTTCGACGATGCGGCGATCGAGCCCGCCTATCTCACCTTCAGCCTGGACTCCGACGGAAAAGTGTCGCGCATCACCGCAAAGCCGGTTTCGCCGATCGCCGATTTCAGCTTCGACTATGGCGACCTGCAATTCGAACGGAGTAAAAAGTAGCCCCTCCAATGCGGAGCGAGAGGCATTCCGAAATGCCGCACGGTCCGGCGGAGTGGTCTGTAGAAACGACCACTTGCACACCTTACTTAGCGATAAATACTTGACCTTATCACAAAAATTATTGGAAAATCCATAGTAGATACCGAATAGCTCGCATGCCGCGCGCGTCGGAATTGACCGCGATGGGATTTTCCGATGAGGATCGCCTTCCGTCGATATGGCGCGCTGGCCTTTTTCCTGGGGTTACCATGCACTCCCGCATGGGCCGACGTCGCTGAGGGTGAACCGGTTGCGGCGATACCCGCGGGGCTGCTTACGCCGTCACGGGTTTTCGCTGCCGCCATGCCGGATGGCTGGAGCCTTTCCGAACCGGCCCTAGCCTCGGGCAATGGAGAGGCTTCCATCCCGTTCGCCACGGTCTACGGTCCTGACGAAGGGCATGCGGTGAGTAGCTCACCGGATGCACCACCCCTCGACCGTTCCGGTCACGTCCCGCGTGAATTCGCTTCGCACCGGGGCTTCGTGCGCCAGGCCGGCAGCATCGGCACGGAAGTCGCGATCCTTTCTGCCTATGTCGGTGCGCAGTCGGTCCCCAAGCTGTTCCGGCCCACCGCTCCGTTCCACTTCAAGAACGAAGGCTGGTTCGGCAAGGATACGGACAACGTCGGCGTCGACAAGCTGACCCATGCCTTCAACACGTACCTCATCGCTGAAATCCTCCACTACCGCCTGCATCGCAGCACCGGCGCGTCGGAGGGAGACGCGCTGACGGCCGGCATCCTCGCCGCCGGGATCATGGCGCTCAACGAACTGTCGGACGGCATCGAGCCGGACAGCGGCTATTCGATGCAGGACATCACGATGAACGTCACCGGTGCAGCCTTTTCGGTGCTGCGCAACACCGTGCCGGGCCTGAAGGAAAAGCTCGCCTTCAAGGTCGAGATCGTCCCTAACGACCAGATATACAGCCGCGTCGGCAAGGAGCATTATGCGCAGCAGCGCTACATGCTGTCGCTCAAGGGCGCGGGGTTCGATGCGTTGGATGGCACCGCGTTCAAGTACCTGGACCTCCAGGTGGGCTACTACGCGACCGATTTTCTCAACAACGACCGGGCGGCAGGCATCGTTCCGAAGCGCCATGTCTTCGTCGGCGTAGGCCT
Source organism: Novosphingobium sp. (assembly GCA_035511275.1). Classification (GTDB taxonomy): domain Bacteria; phylum Pseudomonadota; class Alphaproteobacteria; order Sphingomonadales; family Sphingomonadaceae; genus Novosphingobium. The sequence goes on along the minus strand of DATKFS010000201.1, from coordinate 3,159 downwards.
GAACCTGGGCGAGTTGATGTTCGGCAGATCACGCTCCCGCATCGGCCGAGCCGCCTATTCCGTGCTCGACTATATCCAGATTCCCTACACCTCGCTGCGTTACGATTCGACGGGGCGACTTGGCGAATGACGTTCACGCCGTCGCCCGTTGCGGGCGGTTGGCGACGAGGTTGTCGACGACGGACGGGTCGGCGAGCGTAGAGGTGTCTCCGAGGTTCGAGACGTCGTTCTCCCCGATCTTGCGCAGGATGCGGCGCATGATTTTGCCCGAGCGGGTCTTGGGCAGGCCCGGAGCGAACTGGATCACGTCGGGCGTGGCGATCGGGCCGATCTCGTGGCGAACCCAGGCGATGAGGTCCTTGCGCAAGGCCTCGTCGGGCTCGACCTCCGCATTCGTGGTGACGAAGGCGTAGATTCCCTGCCCCTTGATGTCGTGCGGCATACCGACGACCGCCGCCTCGGCGACCTTGGGATGGGCAACCAGCGCGCTCTCGACTTCGGCGGTGCCCATGCGGTGCCCCGAGACGTTGATGACGTCGTCGATGCGTCCAGTGATCCAGTAATATCCGTCCTCGTCACGGCGGCAGCCGTCGCCGGTGAAGTAGGTGCCCTTGTAGGTGCTAAAATAGGTCTGGAAGAACCGCTCGTGATCGCCCCAGACGGTGCGCATCTGCCCCGGCCAGCTATCGGTGATGACGAGGCTGCCGCTGCCGGCGCCTTCGATCTCCGCGCCGTCCGCGTCGAGCAGCTTCAACTGCACGCCGAACATCGGCCGCGTCGCCGAGCCGGGCTTGAGTGCCGTGGCGCCGGGCAGCGGGCTTATCATGACGCCACCGGTCTCGGTCTGCCACCAGGTGTCGACGATCGGGCAGCGGCCCTCGCCCACGACCTCGTGATACCAGCCCCAGGCCTCGGGGTTGATCGGCTCGCCGACCGAACCGAGCAGGCGCAGCGAATGGCGGCTCGTCTTCTTCACCCAGTCGTCGCCCTCGCGCATCAGGGCGCGCAGGGCAGTGGGGGCACCGTAGAATATCTCGACGCCGAACTTGTCGACGATCTGCCAGAACCGGCTGGGATCGGGGAAGTTGGGCACGCCTTCGAACATGACCGTCGTCGCGCCGTTCATCAGCGGGCCATAGACGACATAGGAGTGGCCCGTGACCCAGCCGATGTCGGCGGCGCACCAGAAGATCTGGCCGGGGCGGTAGTCGAAGACGTATTCGTGCGTCATCGAGGCCCAGACCGAATAGCCGCCAGTCGTGTGCAGGACGCCCTTCGGCTTGCCCGTGGAGCCTGAGGTGTAAAGGATGAACAGCGGGTCCTCCGCGTTCATCTCCACCGGCTCGCACTCGGCCGACTGCTCGGCGACGGCGGAGGCCCAGTCCACGTCGCGGCCTTCGACCATCGGCACGTCGGCGCCGGTATGCGAGAGCACGATCACGGTATCGGCGCAGGCGCAGCGGCTCAGCGCCTCGTCGACGTTGGCCTTGAGCGGTATCTTCTTGCCGCCGCGCAGGCCCTCGTCGGCGGTGAGGACGACGCGGCTGTCGCAGTCGGTGATGCGGCCTGCCAGCGCGTCGGGCGAGAAACCGGCGAAGACGATCGAGTGGATCGCCCCGATCCGCGCACAGGCGAGCATGGCGACGGCGGCCTCTGGCACCATCGGCAGGTAGATGGTGACGCGCTCGCCTTTCCTGACGCCCTTGGCCTTGAGCAGGTTGGCGAAACGGCAGACCGCCTCGTGCAATTCGCGGTAAGTGATGCGGCGTTCCGGGTTCTTCGGATCGTCGGGTTCCCAGAGGATGGCGATGTCGTCGCCGCGGGTTTCCAGATGCCGGTCGAGGCAGTTGGCCGAGAGGTTCAGCGTGCCGTCGGTGAACCACGAAATTCCGAAGTCGTCCTCGTGGAAACTGGCCTGCTTCACCACGCTGAACGGCTTGATCCAGTCGATCCGCCGGGCTTCCTTGCGCCAGAATCCGTCGGGATCGGAGATCGAGGCCTGGTACATCTCGTGATAGCGGGCCTCGTCGATCAGGGCGTTTTCGGCCCAGTCGGCGGGAACGGGATATACGGCCTCGGCCATTGGTAACTCCTCTCGATGCGGTTCGGGCGAGCCGACCTTTGCAGCGAACATGGCGGGGCTTGTGATCTGGATCAAGGAGCCTTGTCCGATCGAGGCCTAGGGAATCGGCATCGCTTCTTCTCCAAAGGCCGATCCCATGCCCTTCTGGACCGTCACTCTGCCCACCCGTTCGGGCCTCGACATCGACGTTCGCCCGGCCACCGAGGCGGACATGCCCGCGCTCATCGACTTCTTCGACCGGGTGACCGACGAGGACCGCCGGTTCCGCTTCCTCGCCGCCGCCGATCATGTGGGCCCCGCGCAGGTCGAGGCGCTGGTCCGTACCGACCATTTCCGCACCGAATCGTGGGTCGGCTTCAACCGGGCGAGCGGGCAGATGGTCGCCTCGGCCGTCCTCGCCTGCGACGGGCCGCTCGACACGGCGGAGATCGCCGTTTCGATCTGCGGCAACCATCGCGGCAAGGGCATCGGCTGGGCCATGCTCGACTTCCTGTCGGGTCAGGCCGAGATGCGTGGTTGCCGCCGGGCCATCGCCATCGAAAGCCGGGACAACCACGCCGCCATCGACCTCGAGCGCGAGAAGGGCTTCGTCGCGGAGCCTTGCGAGGGCGACCCGACGCTGGTGGTGCTGGCACGACAATTCCGGTAAAATGCTAACGTCATGGTAACCCTTTGGGAGGAAAGCGTGGCTTCCACCCGAGGAGAGAGCAGTGCAGCACGACAGGACCACCACGCGCGCCAGCGTCGAGATCCTGTGCGAGGTCCGGCAGGGCACGCGCCCGTGGAAGGCGGCGCGGCTGGAGGACCTCTCTCCCGGCGGCTTCCGCATCGCCCGGCTGCCCGATGCGCGCCCCGAAGTGCCGCTGCGCATCCGCATTCCCGGACTTCAGCTCCTGAGCGCGCGCATCTGCTGGGTGCGTGACGGCGCGGTGGGATGCGAATTCGCCGAGCCGCTGCACGTCGCGGTGTTCGAGCATATCGTCCGCGCAGCGGGCTGACCGATTACGACAATTTAATCCCGCGCCCCGCCGCCGCATCCCGGCAGCGGGGGGTTAGTTGATGAAGGACATGCGGGC
>DATKFS010000200.1:0-3521 GCA_035511275.1 Novosphingobium sp. | reverse complement strand
CTCTTCACCCAGAATTCGAGCGAGAGCGCCAAGGACAACGCCATCGCCGAAGCGGCGAGCGATGTCGGGAATGCCGCCACCAAGGTTGGCGACGCCGCCGAGGACGCGGTCAACACCAACAAGTAAGGCGCGCTCAGTCCGGCAGCCGGTAGTCGCGGAACAGCAGGCGCAGATCCTTCTTGTTGATCTTGCCGGTGCCGGTGTGCGGCAGGGCATCGACGAACTCGATCGCGTCGGGGAGCCACCAGCGTGGCACCCGCGTGGTAAGGAACTGGCGCAGCTCCGCGGCTGATACGTCCGCGCCCGGCCGCCGGACGACGACCAGCAGTGGCCGCTCGTCCCAGCGCGGATGGGCGATGGCGATCGCGGCGGCTTCCGCCACGTCGGGATGCGCGACCGCCGCGTTTTCCAGTTCGACCGAACTGATCCACTCGCCGCCGGACTTGATGAGGTCCTTAGTGCGATCGGTGAGGCGGATCGCGCCATCGGGCGCGATGGCCGCGACATCGCCGGTGTCGAACCACTGGTCGGCGCCGACCGCGTCTTCCTCCGCCTCGAAGTAGCGCCGGATCGTCCAGTGCCCGCGCACCTGGAGCGCGCCCGAAGTCTCCCCGTCGCGCGGCGTTTCCTCCAGCGGGTCGGACAGGCTCGCCGTCCGTACCTCGCTGCCGTAGACCGGGCGGCCCTGCCGGCTCTTGCACGAAACCTGCTCGTCGAAGCTCATCGCATCCCACCCGGGCGGTTCGTAAGTGATCGTCGCGATGGGGGAGGTTTCGGTCATCCCCCAGGCCTGCACCACGCGCACGCCCGACCGCATCAGTCGCTCGACCACGCTGGCGGGGACCGCCGAGCCACCCGACAGCGCCATCCGCAAGGGCGGCATCGCCTTGCCCGTCCGGTCGAGATGCTCGAACATCGAGAACCACACCGTCGGCACCCCGCCGACGTGCGTGACCTGCTCGGCCTCCATCAGGTCGCAGAGAACTGCGGCCTCGTTGACCTGGCTGTAGACCATCTTGGCGCCCGTCGCCGCGCAGGCCCAGGGCAGCCCCCAGTTGTTCGCGTGGAACATCGGCACGATCGGCAGCACGCAGGATCGCGGCTCGATCGCAAGGCACGCGGGCTGCAGCATCGCCAGCGTGTGCAGCATGTTGGAACGGTGCGAATAGAGCACGCCCTTGGGATCGCCGGTGGTGCCGCTGGTGTAGCACAACATGCACGGGCCCCGCTCGTCACCGGGGCTCCACAGGGCGTCGCCGTCCTCCACCGCGATCCAGTCGGCGAAGGTGACGGCGTGGCGGGGATCGTCGAAGCAGATGTAGTGCTCGATCGTCGGCCAGCGGCGGCGCATCCGCTCGACGATCGGGTGGAAAGCGAGATCGTAGATCATCACCCGGTCGCGCGCGTGGTTGACGATGTATTCGAGCTGATCGTCGAACAGGCGCGGATTGATGGTGTGCAGCACGCAGCCGGCGCCGGTGATGCCGAACCAGCTGGCGAGATGCCGGCCGTGGTTCATCGCCAGAGTGGCGACGCGATCCTCGGGATAGATGTCGAGCCGGCGCAGCGCCTGCACCATGCGCAGCGCATCGCAGCGCAAGTCCTGCCAGTTGGTCCGCGTCTGCGCGCCGTCAGCCCAGGCCGTGACGATCTCACGCGTGGGGTGCGCCCGCGCGGCATGGTCGATCAGACCAGAGACACGCAACTCCCAGTCCTGCATCCCCCCCAGCACCGTGCTTCTCCCGCTCGATACGTCCGTGCGATATTGCACGGTTCGGGGAGAATGCATTGTAAATTCGGGCCAAGGATTTTCCCGTATTCGGCGCGCGGGGTCGCCGGGCCTCAGGCGGCCATCGGCACCCGTTCCGGCCCGCGCCTGGCGGTGAGCGAGACGTTGGATACGCCCGCGACGCTCTGCAGCTGTTCCGCGAACTCGCCGTCGAGCGCGAAGTCGCGGCCGAGGCGGACCTTCTGCTCGCGCCCCTGCCCGAGATGCAGCGTGGCGATCACCTCGCCGCTGCCGCGCGCGCCGGGGCGCATCAGCAGGGCGAGTTCCTGCACCGCCTCGATCCGGTCAATGTCGAGCTTGAGCACCATGCGGGCGTCGGCCTTGACCTCGGCCAGCGGACGCCCGCCGCGCACGGTGACGCGGGGCGGCTCGTCCACGCTGGGCGAGTCCAGCTCGACGTTGAGCAGGATGCAGGCACCCTCCTTGGCCCAGCGCACGAAGTTATCGACCATGCTCTCCTCGAAGCACGATGCGGAGAAGTTGCCGGACTGGTCGGAGAAGTCGGCCATGACGAAGTCCTTGCCGCGCTTGGTCTTGCGCTTCTGCACGTTCTCCACCATCGCCGCCATGACCGCGCCGGTGCGCCCTGCCCCGCCGCCGCCCGCCATGAGGCTGCCGTGAGTGCGCGCGCCATTCGCGGAAGCGACTGCGCGATACTGCTCCACCGGGTGTGCGGCGAAGTAGAAGCCGAAGTTCTCGCGCTCCTTCGCCATCTGGTCCGCCCGGCTCCACGGCTCGGCATCGACGAGGCGCAGGCCCTGCTCCTCGTGATCGTCGCCGCCGAACAGGCCGTGCTGGCTGGAATTGCGCTCACGCGAAGAGCGGTCCGCTTCGGCCAGCAGGGTATCGGCATTGGCGAGCACGCGGGCGCGGTTGGGTTCGAGCGAATCGAACCCGCCCGCCGCGCCGAGGCTTTCGAGCTGGCGCCGGTTCATCGAGCCCGCGGGCGCGCGGCGGAACACGTCGTCGAGACTGGCGAACGGCCCGTTGGCCTGACGCTCGGCGACGATGGCGTCCATCGCCTTCTCGCCGACGTTGCGGATGCCCGCGAGCGCATAGCGCACCGCATGGCTCTCCGCCGTCTCCTCGACGATGAACTCGGCCTCGGAGCGGTTGATGTCGGGCGCGGCGAGTTCGATGCCGTTGCGACGCATGTCGTCGACGAAGATCGCCAGCTTTTCCGACTGGTGCATGTCGAAGCACATGGCGGCGGCGTAGAATTCGTGCGGATAGTGCGCCTTGAACCACGCGGTATGGTAGGCGAGCAGCGCGTAGGCGGCGGCGTGCGACTTGTTGAAGCCGTAGCCGGCGAACTTGTCGATCAAGTCGAACAGCTCGTTGGCCTTGGGCGGATCGATGTCCGAGTGTTCCTTGCAGCCGTCGACGAAGCGCTGGCGCTGCTTGTCCATCTCGGCCTGGACCTTCTTGCCCATGGCGCGGCGCAGCAGGTCTGCGTCGCCCAGCGAGTAGCCCGCCAGGATCTGCGCGGCCTGCATGACCTGCTCCTGGTAGACGAAGATCCCGTAAGTCTCGCCCAGGATGCCCGCCAGCTTGTCGTGCGGGTATTCGATCGCCTCCAGCCCGTTCTTGCGGCGGCCAAACAGCGGGATGTTGTCCATCGGGCCGGGGCGGTAGAGCGAGACGAGCGCGATGATGTCGCCGAAGTTGGTCGGCTTCACCGCCGCCAGCGTGCGGCGCATACCTTCCGATTCGAGCTGGAACACGCCCACCG
>DATKFS010000199.1:0-20385 GCA_035511275.1 Novosphingobium sp. | reverse complement strand
CGGCTTCGGCGACCGCCGCAAGGCCATGCTGGGCGACATCGCCACGCTGACCGCCGGCGAGCTTGGCAAGGCGTTCCTGCAGCTTCTCGCGGTCGTAGTCGGAGGTGGTTTCTTCGATCTGGGCCTTGATCTGCGCGACGCGGCCTTCGATTTCAGCCTTCTGGCCGGCGCCGTCGACGATCGTCGTGTTTTCCTTGGAGATCGAAACCTTCTTCGAACGGCCGAGCATGTCGAGCGTTACGTTTTCGAGCTTGATGCCGAGGTCTTCCGAGATCATCTCACCGGCGGTCAGCGTGGCGATGTCGCCCAGCATGGCCTTGCGGCGGTCGCCGAAGCCGGGAGCCTTGACGGCAGCGATCTTCAGGCCGCCACGCAGCTTGTTGACGACGAGCGTGGCCAGAGCCTCACCCTCGATGTCCTCGGCGATGATGAGGAGCGGGCGGCCCGACTGGACAACCGCTTCCAGGATCGGGAGCAGCGCCTGCAGCGACGACAGCTTCTTCTCGTGGATGAGGATGTACGGGTTCTCGAGCTCGACCGTCATCTTCTCGGGGTTGGTGACGAAGTAGGGCGAGAGGTAGCCGCGGTCGAACTGCATGCCTTCGACGACGTCGAGTTCGAATTCGAGACCCTTGGCCTCCTCGACGGTGATGACGCCTTCCTTGCCGACCTTTTCCATGGCCTCGGCGATCTTCTCGCCGACTTCGATGTCACCGTTGGCCGAGATGATGCCGACCTGGGCGATTTCCGAGGAACCGGCGACCGGGGTCGAGCGGGCCTTGAGGTTCTCGACGACCTTGCCGACGGCGAGGTCGATACCGCGCTTGAGGTCCATCGGGTTGGTGCCGGCGGCGACCGACTTCATGCCCTCACGAACGATCGCCTGGGCGAGCACGGTCGCGGTGGTGGTGCCGTCACCGGCCTTGTCGTTGGCCTTCGAGGCCACTTCGCGCAGCATCTGCGCGCCCATGTTCTCGAACTTGTCCTTGAGTTCGATTTCCTTGGCGACCGAAACACCGTCCTTGGTGATGCGGGGAGCGCCGAAGCTCTTCTCGATCACGACGTTGCGGCCCTTGGGGCCCAGGGTCACCTTGACGGCGTTGGCGAGGGTGTCGACACCGGCGAGGATGCGCTCGCGAGCGTCACGCGAAAAGCGTACGTCCTTGGCTGCCATTGTATAATTCCTTCAGAATATCAGAGAAATGAAGTCGACGATGCTCAGCCGATGACGCCGAGGATGTCCGATTCCTTCATGATCAGCAGGTCTTCGCCGCCGACCTTGACTTCGGTGCCCGACCACTTGCCGAACAGGACGCGGTCGCCGACCTTGACGTCGAGCGGGGTGATCGTGCCGTTCTCGGCGCGGGCGCCGGTGCCGACGGAGACGATTTCGCCTTCAGCGGGCTTTTCCTTGGCGCTGTCGGGGATGATGATGCCACCGGCCGTCTTTTCCTCGGCCTCGACGCGGCGCACGAGAACACGGTCGTGCAGCGGGCGGAAAGTCATTGGGGTTCTCCCTATATCCAACGAACTGAAAACTGGGTTGGCACTCTACTCTCGGGAGTGCCAACGGCGCTGGATATGGTCCGCCCCCCGTGAGGCGTCAAGCGGCGTCTAGCAGAAAAATTTAGCTGCCGTTCAGCTTCGCGGCGAACCGGGGCTCGGGGAAGATGGCCGGGCCGGATGACAATCCGGTGACGCCCTAGGCCACTGCTGCATGGACGACCGGCGCCGAATGTTGCGGGCACGGCGAGTCGGGGACCAGCCGGAACCGTTCGCGCCAGTGCCAGCGCGCCAGCAGCAGGATTGCCGCCACGGTGAGGCCAACCGCGAGGCCGATCCACACGCCCACGCCGCGCAGGGGGGTGAACAGGCCCAGCGCCACGGAGGTCGCGAAGCCCGCCGCCCAGTAGCCGACGATGGCGATCAACGCGGGCACCCGTGTGTCCTGGATGCCGCGCAGGGCTCCGGCGACGATCGCCTGGACGCCATCGGTCAGCTGGAACACGGCGGCCACGAACAGGAACTGCATGGCGAGGGCCACCAAACCGGCGTTGGCGGGCGCGGAGACGTCGACATAGGCGGACAGGATGAAACGCGGGAACAGCAGCATCGCCAGGGCGGAGACGCAGACGAAGGTCAGGCCGATGACGATGGCGGCCCAGCCCGCGCGGCCGATCGCATCCCTGTCGCCAGCGCCGAAGTGGTAGCCGACACGGATCGTCGCGGCCTGGCCGATGCCGAACGGGACCTGAAACGCGAAGGCGGCGATCTGCAGGGCGACGGTGTGGGCGGCGAGCTCCGCCTCGCCGATGCGGCCCATCACGAAGGCGGCGCCGCTGAACAGGCCGCCCTCCGCGATCAGCGTCGCCGAGATCGGCAGGCCGAGTGCCAGCATCTGCCGCAGGCGGCTCCATTCGGGCCGCCACCAGCGTCCGAAGACGTGGAAGCGGCGCAGGCTGCGGTTCGTGCCGATCGCCACGACGTAGGCGAGGACGGTGACGCAGGCGGTGATCACGCTCGCCAGCGCCGAACCGTTGAGGCCCAGCGCGGGGGCGCCGAGATTGCCGAAGACCAGCGCATAGTTGCCCAGCGCGTTGACGAGGATCGCCAGCGCCGTGATCATCGTCGCGAAGACGGGGCGACCGAGCGCCGAAACGAAAGTGCGCAGGACGTTCGCTATGGCCATCGGCACCAGCGCCAGCGAGACGATGCGGATGAAGCCGCCCGAAAGCGTGACGACGTGAGGGTCCTGCCCGGTCGCCAGCATGATCGTTTCCCCGAGGAAACAGATCCCGATCGCGACGAGGCCCAGCAAAACCGCCAGCCACAGCGCCATGCGCGCGGAGCGGCGCACCTCACGCACGGAGTTGCGGCGGCGGCCGATTTCTGCGGCTATCAGGGGTGCGACGGCGCCGGTCACGCCGTTCAGGCCCATCATCACCACCGCGACGATCGCCACCGCGAGGCTCGATGCCGCGAGCGATTCCTGTCCCAGCCGGGCCACGAAGATCACGTCGACCGCGAAAACCGCCATTTGCAGCATGTTGGCCAGTGCCAGCGGCCCCGCGAGCCGCAGGGTGGCGCCGAGTTCGGCACGGAACGGATGGATTTTCTGGCTCTCCCGCATGTGTCGCGGGCGATAGGGGCTTGGGGCCGGGCAGGGAAGCGATTCCTGAAAAGGGGCGCTCAAGGGCCTTTCCGGCCCATGCCCTGGACGCACCCTGGACGCACCAAACCCGCCCTTCCCTTGACCCGCGCGCTACATTACCCGGACGCAAGGCAAGGAGACGTTCACCCGATGAAGACGATACCCATGGCCCTCGCGATCCCCCTCGCCGGACTGCTGGCGGCCTGCGGCAATACGCCGGACGAAACCGCCTCCCCGACCGCGAGTCCGTCCGCCACCGCCTCCACCATCGTCGACCCGGCGCCGCCCGCGTTCATGGTGTGCCGCTCGTGCCATTCGACGCAGGCGGGGCAAAACGGCATCGGCCCGACGCTGGCCGGAGTGGTCGGCTCGAAAGCCGGGGCGGTGCCGGGGTACAACTTCAGCCCCGCGCTGAAGGGCTCGGGCATCACCTGGGACCGCGCCAGCCTGGACACCTGGCTGCAGGGGCCGATGAAGATGGTGCCGGGGACAAAGATGGTCCTGCCCGTCTCCGACCCCGCGAAGCGCAAGGCGATCATCGACTATCTGGAGACGCTGAAATGACCGCACCGCAGGTGGCCGCGCTGGCCGAGATCCACCAGCTCCTCGCCCGCTGCACGCAGGCCGGGGATGCGCGCAAGGGGGACGCCTATGCGCAGTGCTATGCGCCCGGCGGGGTGCTCGAGCTCCAGCACCAGACGATCCCAGGACGCGAGGCGATCCGCGCGTGGATGAAGGCGCCCTCGGTGATCCCGGCCCCGGCCGGCGGCGCCCCGGGTTTCGTGAGCCACCACCTGACCACCTGCCACGTCGACTTCACCGGACCCGACGAGGCCACCGCGCGGACCTACTGGATGGTCACCAGCGCCGCCGGGCTCGACCACAACGGCTTCTACGTGGACCGCCTGAGCCGCGTGGAGGGCGAGTGGCTGATCGCCCATCGCCGCCCGCGCACCTTGTGGATCAGCCCCGACAGCGTGCTGCACGGAGGGTGAGTGTCCTGCTCCGGGGGCTTCGACAAGCTCAGGCTGAGCGGGGGGAGGGGGCGGTGTTGAAGGGCGGGCCATGGTCGCAGAAGCGCAGCCCATGACCGCACCCCGCTCAGGCTGAGCCTGTCGAAGGCCCCGCAAACGAAAAGGGCGGCGCCTTTCGGCACCGCCCTTCCCTGATCTGTCCGGAAAAGACCGGAAAGAAGATTACTTGAGCTCGACGGTGCCGCCGGCTTCTTCGATCTTCTTCTTGATCTCTTCGGCTTCAGCCTTCGAAGCGCCTTCCTTGACGGCCTTCGGAGCGCCTTCGACGAGAGCCTTGGCTTCAGCGAGGCCCAGGCCGGTGATGGCGCGGACTTCCTTGATGACCTGGATCTTCTTGCCACCGTCGCCGGTGAGGATCACGTCGAATTCGGTCTTCTCTTCAGCAGCGGCCGGAGCGTCGCCCGAGGGGGCGGCAACGGCGACGGCAGCAGCGGCGCTGACGCCCCATGCTTCTTCGAGGGCCTTGGCGAGGTCGGCAGCTTCGAGGACGGTGAGCTGCGACAGTTCTTCAACAAGCTTGGCGATGTCGGCCATGATAATAACTCCTGATCTGTGGTCCCGTCACCGCCTCATGCGGCAACGGGATAAATCGTTAGAAACGCAATGCTGGGCTCGAGGCTCAGGCGGCTTCCTTCTCGGCGTACGCGGCGAAGACGCGGGCCAGCTTGGCCGCCGGAGCGGTCGAGAGCTGGGCGATCTTGGTCGCGGGAGCCTGAACGAGGCCGATGAGCTTGGCGCGCAGTTCGTCGAGCGAGGGCATCGAGGCGAGCGCCTTGACACCTTCGGGGGTCAGAACCTGCGAACCCATCGCGCCGCCGACGATCTCGATCTTGTCGGTCGTCTTGGCGAATTCGACGACGGCCTTGGCGGCTGCAACGGGGTCCACCGAAGTGGAGATACCCGTAGGGCCGGTCAGGAAGTCGCCGAGACCGACATAGTCGGTGTCCGCGATGGCAAGCTTGGCAAGACGGTTCTTCGCAACCTTGTAGTCCGCACCAACGTCACGCATCTTTCCGCGCAGGGCGGTGGACTGGGCCACCGTCATGCCGAGGTTGCGGGTGATGACCACCGCGCCGGCCTCGGAGAAGACCGCGTTGAGCTGGGCGACCGATTCGGCTTTCTGCGAACGATCCATGCCTTACTCCTTCACAATGGCCACGGAAGGAGACCCTCCGCAGCCGGCTACGTAGTCCGGGGTGCTCTTGCGAGCGCACCGGGCGATTCCGTTCGAAGGGGAAGGAGTTGTCGTGTCGAAACACGACGGTGGCACCATGCTCGAAGGAGCGAGGGGCCGGAAATTCTCTGTCCCCGCCTAGGCTGCAGATTAAGGGGGAAACCCCCGGCAGCTGTCTCGGACGGCTGAACGACGGGAATCAACCCGCCGGTCGGAGCGGGCCAATGGCGGAAAGCGGGCCCAGAGTCAACCTTGGCGTCAACCTTGGCGGCACTGCACCCGGCTGCGTGCGTAGACGGCGAGCACGGAAAGCACCGCCATCCCCGGCATCGCGATCTCGCCGGTGCGGGCCATGGCGATCACGGCGGCGGCGAACGGCAACAGGATGTTGCGCCCCTTCCCCGTCAGCACCAGCCGGTCGCGCACGAACCACAGCGCCGTCATGTAGAGCGCCAGCGGGATCGCCACCGCCAGGTTGCCCGCCATCGCCGAGGCATGATGCCCGCCGCCGGATGCGCCGTCGATCACCACCGCGAAGCCCGCGCCCGTCGCCGCGCCGCTGGCGTAGATCACCGCATGGGAATAGGCCCAGCGGAAGGCACTGCCGAACACCTCGTGGTCGAGCGGCCCTTCCTGCGAGAAGTAGAGCCACCACATCGCGAACGTGATCGCCAGCGCCGATACGGCGAGCACCAGCAGCCGCGCGGGGTCGCCGCCGCTGCCGTCCGAAAGGGTGAAGGCCGCCGCGCTGGCGAGCAGCACCTCGCCCAGCACGATGATGACGAACAGGCCATGGCGCTCGGCCACGTGATGCAGGTGCCAGGGCGTCGTCCCCCGGCGCTCGGCAACGAGCGGCACCACCATCTCGATCGCCGCGCCGAGCCCGAACAGCGCCATGACCGCGCCCGGCGCCTCGGGCCGCAGCAGCATCAGCGCCACGATCCAGTAGACCTGCGCCAGTGCGATCCCCAGCGCGTAGCGGCGCGCGGTGGCGGCATGGACAGGGTCGCTGCGCGCCGCGATCAGCCAGAACGCGATCATGCCGATGCGCATGACGACGTAGCCCCAGATCGCCAGCGACAGGTCGAGCGCCGCGAAGATGCGCGGCACCCCGCCCGCCACCGCCAGCGCGCCCGCCATGATCCAGCAGGTGATGAGGCGATAGATCGGCCCGTCGTTGTCGTAGGCTGAGGCGAACCAGGTGAAGTTCAGCCAGGCCAGCCAGGTCGCGAAGAAGGCCATCGCGAACGTGACGATGCCGGCGGCGGCGTGCCCCTCGACGATGGAATGGTGCAGACCTTCCGCCGCGGAGGCGACGGCGATGACGATGACGAGGTCGAACAGCAGTTCGAGCGGGGTCGATACCCGGTGCGTCTCGTGCGGATCGCGCGGGCCGAACGGCCGCAGCTCGCGTTTCGTGGTCATGTCCTGCCGCCCCCCTGGATCGCGTGCCATGTAGGGGGAGCGGCGTCGGCGAGGCAAGCGCGAGCTACCGGACCTCGTACCCCAGCAGGTCGCCGGGCTGGCAGTCCAGTTCGCGGCAGATCGCCTCCAGCGTGGAGAAACGGATCGCCTTGGCCTTGCCGGTCTTGAGGATCGAGAGGTTGGCGAGCGTGATGCCGATGCGCTCGGCCAGTTCGGTGAGGGTCATCCGGCGTTCGTGCAGCAGGTCGTCGAGGCGCACGACGATGTTGGTGCCTTCGGTGGCGTCATCGCCCATCAGACGGTGCCTTCCAGGTCCTGCGCCATGCGATTGCCGTGGCGGAACACCCGCGCCAGCACGAACAGCACCAGCGCGAAGGCCAGCGCGTTGCCGCCCTGCAGCTCCACCGCGACGTGATGCCCCGCCACGGTGCCGCCGACCGGCACCTCGAGCGAGGCGGCCACCCAGCCGATCACCGCAAGCTCGATCACGCGCCAGCCCAGGCTCTCGATGCGGGCGGCGTTGGCGGGCGCGAAGGGCTCGCGCTCGGCCACGGTGCCGATGATGGCGAGCACCTTGCCGATGCCTCCCCCGATCACGGTCAGCGCCAGGAACGCCAGGATCAGCGAACTCGCCGGGTCCCAGGCCGGGTCGGCGAGGGGATGACCCCAGGGCCCGTCGACGGCGAGCAGGGTGACGAGCCCGACGACGGCGGCGACCTCCGAGATCACCACGCCGACGAGCGCCACGGTGAGCACCACCACCGCCGTGCCCAGCAGCGGGTCCTCCAGCGAGCGCCCGCTTGCCGTCAGCACCTTCCATGCCGGCTTCAGCATCACACCGTCCCTTCGAGTTCGGCGCGCATTTCCGCGCCCTTGCGGAAGACCCGCGCGAGGATGAACAGGATGATCGCCAGCAGCACCCCGGTGAACGAGATCCCGACGTCGATGTCGCTGTCGGCGTCCTGTACCGTCCGCGCGATCCAGGCGGCGACCATGCCGGCCGGGAACGAGGCGGCCTCGATGGCGAGCGCCAGCCAGCCCATCGCCGCGAGGCGGGTGGCGTTGACGGGGTTGAACGGGTCGCCCTGGTCGACCGAGCCGATCAGCCGCAGCAGGTGGCGCAGGAACAGGAAGGCGAGCGCGGCCATCACCGCCAGCAGCAGCATGATCGCGCCGATGCCGATGAAGGTGTTCGCGGTCAGCCCCTCGATGTCTTCGCCCGAGACGTGCGACATGATGTCGAAGCGGGCGAACACCATGACCGGCGCCATCACCAGCAGCACGGCGCCGACGAAGGCCGTCACCGCCATCGCGAACAGCACGAAACCATGCGCCACCGCCAGCAGCGGATCGCGCGCGAGCGAACGCATCGCCCCGCCCCTTCCCTCGGCTCCGCTCACATCAGCACCGGAGCGGGAGCGACCACCATGATCGTGCTCGCCGGGGCGCGGTGGGACGGCGCGGGTGCCGGGATGCGCGCAAGCGGCAGCACCGCTGCGGCGCCGAGCGCGATCAGGACCGGGACGAGAAGTGGCCGCGAAGCCTGGAGGGACAGAGACATTGTTCGTTCTCCGATATGCGTCATATCGAAATTCAATAAGATCGAGTCGCCTTATTGTCAAACGATAATATCGAAAAACGATATGCACGCGCGGTGCGCGGCGAGAGGGCACATAAAAAGGGGCGGCTCCGGTGGAGCCGCCCCCAGGGTGCCGGGCGTGACGCCGGCGGTCAGGCGTCGACCAGATCGGGCTTTGCAGGGGTGGTGTGCCCGGGATTGGCCTGGCTCGACGGCCTGTAGCTGCGGAAATCGAAGGGCTGGCCCTGCGCCTTGAGTTCGTCGTTGTGCTCGCGGTGTTGCAACTGGATGCGAGCGCGGCGCATCCGGGCCTTGCGCGAGGTGAACGGGTTGCCCTCGTCCGGCTCGGCATCGACCATGCGGTCGAGCAGTTCGCGGCGCTCGTCCGCCGTCTGCGGCACGGGCGACGCGGCCAGCACGGCGGTCGCGGAGCCGTGGGCCGCAGGGACCGGCGCACGGGCGGCGGGCATGGCGGGGCGGACCGGTTCCTCCACGAACGTGCCGCCGACGACGGCCGGGGCCACGTCCACGACCGGCGCGGGCTCGGCGATGACGGCCTCGGGCTCGTACTCGACCTCGTCCTCGCGCGGCTGGCGGCGGCGGCGCATCGCGGCGATGCCGATACCCGCGATACCCAGCGCTGCGAGCAGGCCGGCGATCCCCGCGATCGGCAGGTCGCTGCCTTCACCGGCGGGCGCGGCGGGTGCTGCTGGCGGAGGCGTGGCCTCGGCGCGGGCGGGAGCAGGCGCGGCGGGCGGCACCGCACCGTCGGCGAGCGCACCGTCGGCGGCCGTGCCGTTGGAGCGGGCGGTCGGTACGCTCGGCGGCACCGGGGCGGTCTCGGCCGCGGGAGCCGGAGCCGTACGGGTGGCACGCGTGGCGGTCCGGGCCGGAGCCGGTTCAGGCGTCGCGGCCGGTTCGACGGCCACCGGGGCGGGAGCGGCGGGCGGCGGCGTCGCGGGCAGAACGATCGTCGGGCTGGCCTCCGGAACGGCCTGAGGCGAAGTGCCGGCGGTCGTGGTCGTATTGTTCGGCGTGTTCGTCGGCGCGGTCGCCTCGGGCGGCAGGGTCACCGTGGGCGTCGTCGGCGTCGCGGCCTGCGCCGGGGAGCCGGTGTTTACGTCCTGCGGCAGCGAAAGCGAGGGCGCCGGGGCGGGCGCCACCTCCTGCGCGGTGGCAGGAATGGCGGTGAGCGCGAGGACGGCGGCGATCGCGGTCAGGGCGCGGGGCGAGGGGTTGGTGACAGCGTGTTTCATGCAAGTAGGAATGCGCCAAACGCACCGTTGGAGCCGCCATCCGCGCAAATATAGGACAAGTCGAAGCGATGGGCGCGACGAACCGATGCTTGCGCTGCCTGACGGTTCAATTGGCGGTATTCTGCGGATTTACGCCAGATGAACGGCCGCCGCGCACGTTAATTCGGCGTTCAGCCGCCGGGCCTGTTCAGGCGAGCCGGGCGATGCGCCCGCCGATGTCACGCGCTTCCCACAGCTTCAGGAACACGGTGAGGACGTGGAGGCAGTTGCGCGCGGGCTCGATCGCCAGCAGCGCCGGATCGCGCGGCCCGCTGGCCTCGGCGATGGCGGGGAAGCGGAAGGCGACGATCTCAGGGAAGGCCAGCACCCGCGCCACGCCCATCGCGCCGACATGGACGAAGAGGTGCCGCTCCAGCGCCTCCACCGTGATCGCCGGGCCGCCCGCGAGCCGGTACTCCTTGACGAACAGGCCCAACAGTTCTTCGAGGTGCAGGTCCCAGATGTCGTGATGCGCCGCCGAGAGCGCGCCCCACAGCGCCGAGCCCAGGGTGATCTGCCCGACCCGGCCCCAGTCGATCAGCCCGCAGCGCAGCGCCGCGCCCTCGCGCCAGAAGAAGGCGTTGTCGATATGCGCATTCCAGTGGTTGAGCGCGATCATCGCCGGATCGCCGATCAGGAAGGCGCGGATCGCCGCCTCGTTCTCACGGATCGCCCGGGCCTCGTGCGCCAGCCTGTCGAGGAACGCGCCCTCGCGTACGCGCGCGGGAAAGTGTTGCGGGCAGCCCGTCACGAAGGCGCGGGTGGATGCGAGTTCGGCGTCCAGCCCGGCGCGGTCGTGCCGGATCGGGTCGGCACTGCCCGCCACCGGGTCGAACGGAAACCGCCGCTTGATGTCGGGCGAGAGGCGCCCGGCCTTGTGTGCGCCCGCCAGCCGGGCCAGCGCCGTCACCGTGGCGCGGTAGTAGGGCAGCGGATCGTCGAGGGTCTGGAAGTCGAGCGTCTTGGCGCGGTGCGGCTCGATCGTGCCTTCCCCGAACGGCACCCGCGCGGTGATGACGAGACCGGTGCCGGTCGCCATCTCGTAGTCGGCGAAATAGGGCTCGGCCACCGCGACGCGGAAGCCCGGCTGGCGGGCGAGCGCCATGAACGGCGCCTCGGCGGCCATTTCGTAGCGCCCCGGATGGTCGCGCCGCCGGTCGGCGAAATCGCGCGAGAACTTGACGAACAGCGCCGGGGTGAGCGTCGGGTCCGCCCGCCGCCACTCCACATCGAGGAGGTACTTGGCGCCGGTGCTGCCGCCGGGGCAACGCTCGAAGCGGACGATCCGCGCCACTGCGTTGTCGGGGGAGAGGCTGCCGAAGCGGCGGAACGCCTCGGTCAGCCACGCCGCGCCGTCCTGCGCGAGCGCCTCGGCATGGGCGGGGATCATGAGGCCGGTGTCGTCGCCCACCGCGCGGTCGAGGGTTACGGGTTCGGGGATCGGATGGGGCGCGCTCATGGACGCAGGCTATGCCATGGGCCCGGGGGTTTGACACACCGCGCGGGCGATCCTATATGCGGCCCTCGCTCGGTCGCTTCGAGCAAGACGGGTCCATGCGCGGGGACACGTCCGGGAAGGAAGCGATCCGGGATTTCATCCGACGTGACAGGCTGCCGGCCGCAGGATCATCCCGCCCAGGGAATCCGCGGGCCGCGCGGCCTTTTCGCGTTCCGGATGACCTGCTTTCGGGCAGGCCCATCGTTCTCGCGACGACGACATTTTCCGGACAGATTCGCCTCCGCGAATCGGTCCTTCAAGAAGCGAAGAGGCAAGACCAGCTCATGGCCACCAAGCCCATCGACACCGCGACCCGCTCTGCGAAGAAGCGCATCCGCAAGATCTTCGGCGACATCCACGAAGTCGTCCAGATGCCCAACCTGATCGAAGTCCAGCGCGAGAGCTACGAACAGTTCCTGCGCTCCGATCCGGCGACCGGCTACGTCTCGGGCCTGGAGAAGACCCTGCGCTCGGTGTTCCCGATCCGCGACTTCGCGGGCACCAGCGAGCTGGACTTCGTCCACTACGAGCTGGAAGACCCCAAGTACGACGTGACCGAGTGCCGCCAGCGCGGCATCACCTACGCCGCGCCGATGAAGGTCACGCTGCGCCTCATCGTGTTCGAAGTGGACGCCGAGACCGAGACCCGCTCGGTCCTCGATATCAAGGAGCAGGACGTCTACATGGGCGACATGCCCCTGATGACGGAGAACGGCACCTTCTTCATCAACGGCACCGAGCGCGTGATCGTCTCGCAGATGCACCGCTCGCCGGGCGTCCTGTTCGACCATGACCGCGGCAAGACCCACGCTTCGGGCAAGTTCCTCTTCGCCGCCCGCGTGATCCCCTACCGTGGTTCGTGGCTCGATTTCGAGTTCGACGCCAAGGACATCGTCAACGTCCGTATCGACCGCAAGCGCAAGCTGCCGGTCACCGCGCTGCTCTATGGCCTGGGCCTCGATAGCGAGGCGATCCTCGACTACTTCTACCAGACCGTCACGTGGAAGCGCGGCGAAGGCGGCTGGCGCCTGCCCTACACGCCCGAGGCGTGGCGCGGTGCGAAGCCGGCGTTCGACGTGGTCGACGCCAAGTCGGGCGAAGTGATCTTCGCGGCCGACACCAAGATCTCCCCGCGCGCCGCCAACAAGGCGCTCAAGGACGGTCTGGAAGAACTGCTGATCCCGACCGACGAAATCTTCGGCCGCTACTCGGCGGTCGACCTCATCGACGAGTCGACCGGCCGCATCTACATCGAGGCGGGCGACGAAGTTTCGCCTGAGAACCTCGAAGCGCTCGACCGCGCGGGCATCGACCAGATCGCCCTGCTCGACATCGACGAGGTCAACACCGGTCCCTGGATCCGCAACACCATGAAGGCCGACAAGGCCGAGAACCGCGAGATGGGCCTCGAGGCCATCTACAAGGTCATGCGTCCGGGCGAGCCGCCGACCAAGGAAACCGCCGAGGCCCTGTTCGACGGCCTGTTCTTCGACGCCGACCGCTACGACCTCTCGGCCGTGGGCCGCGTCAAGCTGAACATGCGCCTCGGCCTCGACGCCGAGGACACCGTCACCACCCTGCGCGTCGAGGACATCCTCGCCGTCGTGAAGGAGCTTGTCGGCCTCAAGGATGGCAAGGGCGAGATCGACGACATCGACAACCTCGGCAACCGCCGCGTGCGTTCGGTGGGCGAACTGCTGGAGAACCAGTACCGCGTCGGCCTGCTGCGCATGGAGCGCGCCGTGAAGGAGCGCATGTCGTCGGTGGACGTGTCGACGGTCATGCCGAACGACCTCATCAACGCCAAGCCCGCCGTGGCTGCCGTTCGCGAGTTCTTCGGTTCGTCGCAGCTCTCGCAGTTCATGGACCAGACCAACCCGCTCTCGGAAGTCACCCACAAGCGTCGTGTTTCGGCGCTTGGCCCGGGCGGTCTGACCCGTGAGCGCGCCGGCTTCGAAGTCCGCGACGTTCACCCGACCCACTACGGCCGCATCTGCCCGATCGAGACGCCTGAAGGCCCGAACATCGGTCTGATCAACTCGCTGTCGACTTTCGCCCGCGTCAACAAGTACGGCTTCATCGAGACGCCGTACCGCAAGGTGATCGACGGCAAGGTGACCGGCGATGTCGTCTACCTCTCCGCCATGGAAGAGCAGAAGCACACCGTCGCGCAGGCGTCCGCCGCCACCAACGACGACGGCAGCTTCGCGGAAGAACTCGTCTCGGCCCGCCAGAACGGCGAGTTCGTGATGAGCCCGCGCGACCAGATCACGCTGATGGACGTCTCGCCCAAGCAGCTCGTCTCGGTCGCCGCATCGCTCATTCCGTTCCTGGAAAACGATGACGCCAACCGCGCACTGATGGGCTCGAACATGCAGCGCCAGGCGGTGCCGCTGGTCCAGGCCGACGCACCCTTCGTGGGCACCGGCATGGAAGAAACCGTGGCGCGCGATTCGGGCGCCGCGATCTCGGCCAGCCGTGCGGGCGTGGTCGACCAGGTCGACGCCACCCGTATCGTCATCCGCGCCTCGGGCGACATCGAGGCCGGCAAGTCCGGCGTCGACATCTACCGTCTCCAGAAGTTCGAGCGTTCGAACCAGTCGACCTGCATCAACCAGCGTCCGCTGGTGAAGGTGGGCGACATCGTCCAGAAGGGCGACATCCTCGCCGACGGTCCCTCGACCGAGCTGGGCGAACTGGCGCTGGGCCGCAACAGCCTCGTCGCGTTCATGCCGTGGAACGGCTACAACTACGAGGACTCCATCCTGATCTCCGAGCGCATCGTGAAGGACGACGTGTTCACGTCGATCCACATCGACGAGTTCGAGGTCATGGCCCGCGACACCAAGCTGGGTCCGGAGGACATCACCCGCGACATCCCGAACGTCGGCGAGGAAGCCCTGCGCAACCTCGACGAGGCGGGCATCGTCTACATCGGCGCCGAGGTGCACCCCGGTGACATCCTCGTCGGCAAGATCACGCCCAAGGGCGAATCGCCGATGACCCCGGAAGAGAAGCTGCTGCGCGCGATCTTCGGCGAAAAGGCCAGCGACGTGCGTGACACCTCGCTCCGCCTGCCGCCGGGCGTGTCGGGCACCATCGTCGACGTGCGCGTGTTCAACCGCCACGGCATCGAGGTGGACGATCGTACCCGCGCGATCCAGAACGAGGAAATCGAACGCCTCGCCAAGGACCGCGAGGACGAGCGCGCGATCCTCAACCGCGCCACCTACAACCGCCTCAAGGACATGCTGATCGGCCAGACCGCCGCTTCGGCCCCCAAGGGCGTCAAGAAGGGCGGCGAGATCGACGAGGCCCTGCTGGCCGAGGTCGAGCGTCACGAGTGGTGGAAGTTCGCCGTCGCGGACGACCACATGCAGTCGCAGCTGGAAGCCGTGAAGACCCAGTACGACGCCACCGTGAAGGCGATCCAGGAGAAGTTCGAGGACCGCAAGGAAAAGCTCGAGCGCGGCGACGAGCTGGCTCCGGGCGTGCTCAAGATGGTCAAGGTCTTCGTGGCGGTGAAGCGCAAGCTGCAGCCGGGCGACAAGATGGCCGGCCGTCACGGCAACAAGGGCGTCATCTCGCGCATCCTGCCGGTCGAGGACATGCCGTTCCTCGAGGACGGTACGCCGGTCGATCTCGTGCTGAACCCGCTGGGCGTGCCTTCGCGCATGAACGTCGGCCAGATCTTCGAGACCCACCTGGGCTGGGCCGCACGCGGCCTGGGCCAGCAGGTCAAGCAGGCCCTGGAAGACTGGCGCCACGCCAACCCGAACCCGGAGGCCGCAGCGCCGCCGGAAGCGGTTCGCGAGCGTCTGATGACGATCTACGGCGAGCACTATGCCGAGGACATCAAGAGCCGCGACACCGAGTCGCTGCTCGAGCTGGCCAACAACGTCACCAAGGGCGTCCCGATGGGCACCCCGGTGTTCGACGGCGCGGTGGAAGCCGACGTTGCCGACATGCTGGAGCTGGCCGGCCTGCACAAGTCGGGCCAGTCGCACCTCTACGACGGCCGCACGGGCGACAAGTTCGACCGCATGGTGACCGTGGGCATCATCTACATGCTGAAGCTCCACCACCTTGTCGACGACAAGATCCACGCCCGTTCGATCGGTCCGTACTCGCTCGTCACCCAGCAGCCGCTGGGCGGTAAGGCGCAGTTCGGCGGCCAGCGCTTCGGCGAGATGGAGGTCTGGGCACTCCAGGCCTACGGCGCAGCGTATACCCTGCAGGAAATGCTGACGGTGAAGTCGGACGACGTGGTCGGCCGCACCAAGGTCTACGAAGCGATCGTCAAGGGCGACGACACCTTCGAGGCCGGCATTCCCGAGAGCTTCAACGTTCTCGTCAAGGAAATGCGCTCGCTGGGTCTCAACGTCGAACTCTCCTCGCTCGACACCGACGAGGACGACGACGGCGTGGCCCTGGCGGCGGAATAAGCCTGCCCGCCCGGCATGTGCCGGGCACCAATTCTCCCCTCCCGCTTGCGGGAGGGGTCGGGGGAGGGCCTGTGATGGCCGGACCTTCCACCGAATAGAAACAGGCCCTCCCCTAACCCCTCCCGCGAGCGGGAGGGGGAAATGGAGCGAAAACTATGAACGACCTGACCAAGTTCACGAACCAGATGGCGAAGCCCGAGACGTTCGACCAGATCCAGATCGGACTGGCGAGCCCCGAGCGTATCCGCTCCTGGTCTTTCGGCGAGATCAAGAAGCCGGAAACCATCAACTATCGCACGTTCAAGCCCGAGCGTGACGGCCTGTTCTGCGCCCGCATCTTCGGTCCCGTGAAGGACTACGAGTGCCTTTGCGGCAAGTACAAGCGCATGAAGTACAAGGGCGTCGTCTGCGAGAAGTGCGGCGTCGAAGTCACCGTGACCAAGGTGCGCCGCGAGCGCATGGGCCACATCGAGCTGGCCGCGCCGGTCGCGCACATCTGGTTCCTCAAGTCGCTGCCCTCGCGCATCGGCCTGCTGCTCGACATGCAGCTCAAGCTGCTCGAGCGCGTCCTCTACTTCGAGAGCTACATCGTCATCGAGCCGGGCCTGACCCCGCTCGAGAAGTACCAGATGCTCACCGAAGACGAGATGCTCGACGCCCAGGACGAGTACGGCGAGGATGCGTTCTCGGCCGGGATCGGCGCCGAGGCGGTCAAGCAGATGCTCATCTCGCTCGACCTCGAGCAGGAGCGCGCGGACCTGCTGCAGGAGCTTGAGACGACCAAGTCGGAACTCAAGCCCAAGAAGATCATCAAGCGCCTCAAGGTCGTGGAATCGTTCATCGATTCGGGCAACCGTCCGGAGTGGATGATCCTCGACGTCGTGCCGGTCATCCCGCCCGAGCTGCGCCCGCTGGTGCCGCTGGACGGTGGCCGCTTCGCGACCTCGGACCTCAACGACCTCTACCGCCGCGTCATCAACCGCAACAACCGCCTGAAGCGCCTGATCGAGCTTCGTGCGCCTGACATCATCGTGCGCAACGAAAAGCGCATGCTGCAGGAAGCGGTCGACGCCCTGTTCGACAACGGCCGCCGCGGCCGCGTCATCACCGGCGCCAACAAGCGTCCGCTGAAGTCGCTGTCCGACATGCTCAAGGGCAAGCAGGGCCGCTTCCGTCAGAACCTGCTCGGCAAGCGCGTCGACTACTCGGGCCGTTCGGTCATCGTGACCGGACCGGAACTCAAGCTGCACCAGTGCGGCCTGCCCAAGAAGATGGCGCTCGAGCTGTTCAAGCCGTTCATCTACGCCCGTCTGGACGCCAAGGGTCTTTCCATGACCCTGAAGCAGGCCAAGAAGTGGGTCGAGAAGGAGCGCAAGGAAGTCTGGGACATCCTCGACGAAGTCATTCGCGAGCACCCGGTCATGCTGAACCGCGCGCCGACGCTTCACCGCCTCGGCATCCAGGCCTTCGAGCCCGTGCTGATCGAGGGCAAGGCGATCCAGCTGCACCCGCTCGTCTGCTCGGCCTTCAACGCCGACTTCGACGGTGACCAGATGGCCGTCCACGTGCCGCTTTCGCTGGAAGCCCAGCTGGAAGCGCGCGTGCTGATGATGTCGACCAACAACATCCTGTCGCCCGCAAACGGCAAGCCGATCATCGTGCCTTCGCAGGACATGGTCCTGGGCCTGTACTACCTCTCGCTCGACCGCACGGGCGAGCCGGGCGAGGGCATGAAGTTCGCCGACATGGCCGAAGTGCACCAGGCGCTTCACGTCGGTGCCGTGACGCTGCACTCGAAGATCGAGGCCCGCGTGCCGCAGACCGACGAGAACGGCCAGCAGTACATGGCCCGCTTCGAGACGACGCCGGGCCGCATGCTGCTCGCCGAGTGCCTGCCCAAGAGCCACAAGGTGCCCTTCGACGTCGTCAACCGCCTTCTCACCAAGAAGGAAATCGGTGACGTCATCGATCAGGTCTACCGTCACACCGGCCAGAAGGACACGGTGCTGTTCGCCGACGCCATCATGTCGCTGGGCTTCCGCCACGCGTTCAAGGCCGGCATCTCGTTCGGCAAGGACGACATGATCATCCCGGACAGCAAGGTTGCCCTCGTCGCCGAGACCAAGGAACTGGTCGCGGACTACGAGCAGCAGTACCAGGACGGCCTGATCACCCAGCAGGAAAAGTACAACAAGGTGATCGACGCCTGGAGCCGTTGCGGCGACCAGGTCGCGAACGCCATGATGGACGAGATCAAGGCCCAGCCGATCGATCCCGAGACGGGCCGCATGGCCCAGATCAACTCGATCTACATGATGAGCCACTCGGGTGCGCGTGGTTCTCCGGCGCAGATGAAGCAGCTCGCCGGTATGCGCGGCCTCATGGCCAAGCCGTCGGGCGAGATCATCGAGACCCCGATCATCTCGAACTTCAAGGAAGGCCTGACCGTCCTTGAGTACTTCAACTCGACCCACGGCGCCCGCAAGGGCCTGGCGGACACGGCGCTCAAGACGGCGAACTCGGGTTACCTGACCCGCCGACTGGTCGACGTGTCGCAGGACTGCGTCGTCGTCGTCGACGACTGCGGCACCGAGCGCGCGCTGGAAATGCGCTCGATCGTGCAGGGCGGTTCCACGATCGCCTCGCTCGCCGAGCGTATCCTGGGCCGTACCCTGGCCGAGGACATCGTCGACAAGGAAGGCAACGTCATCGCGTCGAAGGGCCAGCTCCTCGACGAGCCGGCGGTCGCCGCGATCGAGGCCACCGGCCTGCAGGCCGCGCGCATCCGCTCGCCGCTGATCTGCGAAGCCACGCAGGGCGTCTGCGGCACCTGCTACGGGCGTGACCTCGCCCGCGGTACGCCGGTGAACATCGGCGAGGCCGTCGGCGTCATCGCCGCGCAGTCGATCGGTGAGCCGGGCACGCAGCTGACCATGCGTACCTTCCACATCGGCGGTGCGGCGCAGCTCAACGAGACCTCGCACCTGGAGGCGATCAGCGCGGGCCATGTCGAATACCGCGACATCCCGACGATCGTCGACAAGCGCAACCGTCTCCTGTCGCTGGCCCGCAACGGCGAGATCGTGCTGTTCGACAGCGAGGGCCGTGAGCGCGCAATCCACCGCGTGCCTTACGGTACGGTGCTGCTGCACACCAACGGCGCCAAGGTCGAGCAGGGCGAACGCCTGGCCGAGTGGGATCCGTTCACGCTGCCGATCATCACCGAGACCTCGGGTATCGTGAAGTACCAGGACCTGATCGACACCCGCACGCTGACCGAGCACGTCGACGATGCGACCGGCATGACCAGCCGCGTCGTGACCGAAGACCGCTCGTCCAGCCGTGCCAAGAAGAAGGAGGACCTGCGTCCGCGCATCACCCTTCTCGACGACGCGAGCGGGGAATCGGCGCGCTACATGCTCGCTCCGGGCACCACCCTGTCGGTCGAGGACGGCCAGCGGATCGAAGCGGGCGACATCGTTGCCCGTGCCAGCCGCGAAGCCGCCAAGACCCGCGACATCACCGGTGGTCTGCCGCGCGTCGCCGAACTGTTCGAGGCCCGCAAGCCGAAGGACAACGCGGTCATCGCCAAGGTCTCGGGCCGCGTCGAGTTCGTTCGCGACTACAAGGCCAAGCGCAAGATCGCGATCATCCCCGAGGAGGGTGAGCCCGTCGAGTACCTGATCCCGAAGTCGAAGGTCGTCGACGTTCAGGAAGGCGACTGGGTCAAGAAGGGCGACAACCTGGTTTCGGGCTCGCCCGATCCGCACGACATCCTGGAAGTCCTCGGCGTGGAAGCGCTGGCGGAATACTTGGTTGCGGAAATCCAGGAAGTCTACCGACTGCAGGGCGTGAAGATCAACGACAAGCACATCGAGGTGATTGTTCGCCAGATGCTGCAGAAGGTCGAGATCACCGATGGCGGCGACACCACGCTGCTGGCGGCCGAGCAGGTCGACTACGAGGAAATGGCCGAGTACAACGCCAAGCTCGCTCCCGGCCAGAAGCCGGCAGAGGGCAAGCCGGTGCTGCTGGGCATCACCAAGGCCTCGCTGCAGACGCGCTCGTTCATCTCGGCGGCCTCCTTCCAGGAGACCACCCGCGTGCTCACGCAGGCGGCAGTCGAGGGCAAGAAGGACTCGCTGATCGGCCTCAAGGAGAACGTCATCGTCGGTCGCCTCATCCCCGCCGGTACCGGCGCGGGCATGAACCGCGTCCGCGTGGCCGCCACCAGCCGCGACGTCGCCCTGCGCGCGGCCACCCGCCGCATGCAGGAAGCGCTGATCCTCGCCAACACGGCCGAGGAAGAGCACAAGGCCGAGCTGGCCCGCGACATCCGCGACGACCTGGGCGACAGCCCGCTCGCCGCGGTCGAGGGCGAGACCCACGGCACCGATGCCGATGCCGGCGATTACCTGATCAAGGGTGACGAGCAGGCAGAAGGCGGCGACGAGGCATAAGCCTCTCGCCCACCGGGCACACGAAAAGCCCCGCCGGAGCGATCCGGCGGGGCTTTTTGCTGGGCGGGGCGCTTGTGCTGCTGCGCCGGGGACGGCTGGTCCCCCGCGCCGGTCAGCCCGGCAGGGTCGCCGTCTGGCGCAGACCTTCGCCGAGCGCGAGCGCCGCCGAGGTGGCAAGGTTCATCGAGCGGACCTGCGGCCGCATCGGGATGCGCACCCGGGCATCGCAGGCATCGGAAACCGTGGCGGGAACGCCCGCGCTTTCCTTGCCGAACAGCAGGACGTCGTCGGCCCTGAAGGCGAACTCGTAG
This sequence comes from Novosphingobium sp., assembly GCA_035511275.1. Classification (GTDB taxonomy): domain Bacteria; phylum Pseudomonadota; class Alphaproteobacteria; order Sphingomonadales; family Sphingomonadaceae; genus Novosphingobium. The sequence goes on along the minus strand of DATKFS010000199.1, from coordinate 13 downwards.
GCCGACTCGCTGC
>DATKFS010000198.1:0-17667 GCA_035511275.1 Novosphingobium sp. | reverse complement strand
GCAAGAAAGGAAGGTTGGGGCATGGGCCCGCCTTAGACGCGAATCGGTGAATTTCCAACCAAAGCCCCAAACAACCGGGGATGCCGGTGGCGTTTCCCCGCCGGAAGGCGTATGGGCACGGGTCTGGCGCTCAACTATTCGGCCCTTTGGACTTGTCTTCAGGGCGTCACTTTGGTAACGGGCCCGCCATTCGAGCCGCTCCTTCGCCGGATGCGGCCTTGTTTTGGCTTAGCAGATTCGCGGTTCGCCTCGCCATTCGGCGCAGGGGCGGGCCTCGTTCGTATTTTGTGAGGTGTGTCGGTTTATGCAAATTCTCGTCCGCGACAACAACGTCGATCAGGCTCTTCGTGCGCTCAAGAAGAAGCTGCAGCGTGAAGGCGTCTACCGCGAGATGAAGCTGCGCCGTCACTTCGAGAAGCCCTCCGAGAAGCGCGCCCGTGAAAAGGCCGCTGCCGTTCGCCGCGCCCGCAAGCTGGAGCGCAAGCGCATGGAGCGCGACGGCGCCAAGTAAGCCCCCAGGGCTGCTTTCCTGCGGTTTTTCGCAGGGCACCTCGAAATCGCGGCTTGCGGCTTGAACGCCGCGCCGGGTTGAGCCATGAGGGCGCGGAATTTCCTTTCCGCGCCCTTTGTGCATGCGCCTGTCGGGCACGAATCCACTTATCCGAACACGAGGCCAGTCCATGACAGAGATTACCCGCGTCGCGCTCCAGCCGATCGCCAAGGGCGCCATCACCAAGATCTGGATTGGCGTTGCCGCGGTGGCTCTGGCAGCCGGCGGCATCGCCTACGCGGCCCTGCCGCCGACGCCGAGCGTCAAGACGCTGACCGCGGGCACGGGTGATTCGCCGACCATGGAAGACGTCGTGCTCATCAACTACAAGGGCATGCTGACCGACGGCACCGTCTTCGACGAGAACAAGGGCTACCCGAACCCGGTGGCCCAGTTCGTGCCCGGCTTCAGCAAGGCGCTGATGAAGATGCAGCGCGGCGGCAAGTACGAAGTCGTGATCCCGTCCGAGCTGGCCTATGGCGCCACCCCGCCTCCGGGCTCGCCGATCCCGGCCAACGCCGACCTCAAGTTCGAGGTCGAGCTGCTGGACTACAAGAGCCTCGCCGAGATCCAGCAGCAGCAGCGCATCATGCAGCAGCTCCAGCAGATGCAGCAGCAGGGCGGCGCTCCGGGAATGCCGGGGATGCCCACGATGCCGGGCGCTCCGGGCGCCGAGCCGGCTCCGGTGCAGCCCTGAGCCTTTCGGTGAGGATCGTCGGCGCCGGATTGCTGGCCGCTGCCCTGTTCGCTGGCACGGTGCCCGGCGCCGCCTTCGCGCAGGACGCGGCCGCGGTGCCTGCCGCTCCGCAGGTCAAGGTCGAGACGCTGACGCCCGGAACGGGCGAGAAGGTGCCGGCGCACTCCTACGTGCTCATCAACTACAAGGGCATGCTGGCGGACGGCACCGTCTTCGACGAGGCGCAACAGATGCCGATGCCGCTCGACGAAGTGGTGCCCGGCTTCGCGCAGGGCCTCGTCCAGATGCAGCGCGGCGGTCGCTACAAGCTGACCATCCCGCCGGAACTCGGCTACGGCGCGCAGGCGTCCGGGCCGATCCCGGCGAATTCCACGCTGGTCTTCGAGATCGAGCTGATCGACTTCAAGAGCGCCGAGGAAATCCAGGCGATGATGGCGCAGATGCAGGCGCAAGGCGCAGGGCAACCTCCGGCCCAATGATCGCGACGTCCCCGGCTGGACCGGGGGCCGGTCCCCGATCAGGCCGGGGACGACGGATGCCGAAAGGTCCCCGCGCTTGAAGCGGGGCCGCCTCGCTGCTAGCTGGGCCGCATCGAATTACTGCCCGCCCTGCGCGGCGGGTCCAAACCGTGAAGGAAAGCCATGTCGGTCGATACCGCAACCGTGGCGAAGATCGCCAGCCTCGCGCGCATCAAGGTGAGCGAGCAGGAACTTGAGGCGATGGTGCCCGAGCTCAACGGCATTCTCGCCTGGGTGGAGCAATTGGGCGAAGTCGACACCGCCGGTGTCGAGCCGATGACCGCCGTCATCCCCAACACCCTGCGCCTGCGCGACGATGTGATCGACGCCGATCCGCTGACTGGCGGCAACCGCCGCGACGCGGTGCTGGCGAACGCCCCGGCGGCCGAGCACGGCTTCTTCGGCGTGCCCAAGGTGATCGAATAGGCGTTGGCGTTTTGACCCGACCCTTCGACAGGCTCAGGATGGGCGTGCGTGGGGCCGGGGGTTTGAAATTTCCGCTCATCCTGAGCTTGTCGAAGGATCCCGCTCATCCCGAGCCCGTCGAAGGATGAAGCAGCACACATGATCTGGAATGCAGCATGACTGACATTACCGAACTCGGCGTAGCCGCCATCCGCGACGGCGTTGCCGCCGGCACATTCTCCGCCGTCGAGGTGGCCGAGGCGTTCAACGCCAACGTCGCGGCGGCGCAGGAGGCGCTCAACGCCTTCATCGTCGCCACGCCCGAAAAGGCGATCGAGGCCGCGCAGGCGGTCGATGCCGCGCGCGCTTCCGGCGCGGCGCTTGGCCCCATGGCCGGTGTCCCGATCGGCATGAAGGACCTGTTCGCCACGCAGGGCGTGCAGACCACCGCCGCCAGCCACATGCTCGAAGGCTTCCTGCCGCAGTACGAATCGACCGTCTCGCAGAAGCTCTGGGACGCGGGCGCGGGGCTGCTGGGCAAGCTCAACCTCGACCAGTTCGCGATGGGTTCGTCGAACGAATCGAGCTATTTCGGCAACGTAATCTCGCCCTGGCAGCGCCCGGGCAGCAATGCGCAGCTGACCCCCGGCGGTTCCTCGGGCGGTTCCTCGGCGGCGATCGCGGCGCGGCTCTGCCCGGCGGCGACCGGCACCGACACCGGCGGTTCGATCCGCCAGCCCGCTGCCTATACCGGCACCACCGGCATCAAGCCGACCTACGGGCGCTGCTCGCGCTGGGGCGTCGTCGCCTATGCCAGCTCGCTCGACCAGGCCGGCGCGATGGCGCGCGACGTCACCGACTGCGCGATCATGCTGGAAAGCATGGCCGGCTTCGACCCCAAGGACGCGACCAGCCTCGAACTGCCGGTCCCGAACTGGACGGCGAGCCTGTCGGGCGACCTCAGGGGCAAGAAGGTCGGCATTCCCAAGGAATACCGCGTAGAGGGCATGGCGGCCGGGATCGAGGCGATCTGGGAGCAGGGGATTGCCTGGGCGAGGGACGCCGGCGCCGAAGTCGTCGAAGTCTCGCTGCCGCACACCAGGTACGCGCTGGCCGCCTACTACATCATCGCGCCTGCCGAGGCGTCCTCGAACCTCGCGCGCTATGACGGCGTGCGCTACGGCCTGCGCGACCTGCCCGACGGCGCGGGCCTTCAGGACATGTACGCCGCCACCCGCGCCGCCGGCTTCGGCGACGAGGTCAAGCGCCGCATCCTGATCGGCACCTACGTGCTCTCGGCGGGCTTCTACGACGCCTATTACACGCAGGCACAGAAGGTGCGCACGCTGATCTCGCAGGACTTCGCACATGCCTTCGAGCAGGTCGACGTCCTCCTGACCCCCACCGCGCCGACCGCCGCCTTTGCGCTGGGCGAGAACCAGGACGATCCGGTGGCGATGTACCTCAACGACGTGTTCACGGTCCCGGCATCGCTGGCGGGCTTGCCTGCGATGTCGGTGCCCGCTGGCCTCGACGCGCAGGGGCTGCCGCTGGGCCTCCAGATCATCGGCCGCCCGCTCGACGAGCAGGGCGTGCTGGACGCCGGTCTCGCGATCGAGGCGCGCGCCGGTTTCACGGCCAAGCCAGGGAAGTGGTGGTAACATGAGCACATATCGTATCCAGGGCGCCACCGGTGACTGGGAGGTCGTGATCGGCCTCGAAGTCCACGCGCAGGTCACGTCCAATTCCAAGCTGTTCTCCGGCTCGGCCACGGCCTTCGGCGCGGAGCCGAACTCGCAGGTGTCGCTGATCGACGCGGCGATGCCGGGCATGTTGCCGGTGCCGAACCGCGAGTGCATCCGTCAGGCGGTGCGCACCGGCATGGCGATCGAGGCGCAGATCAACACCTGGTCGCGCTTCGACCGCAAGAACTACTTCTACGCCGACCTTCCGCAGGGCTACCAGATCAGCCAGCTCTACCACCCGCTGGTGGGCGAGGGCTCGCTGACGATCGAGGCGGACGAGAAGGCGGGGATCCCGGCCGACAAGGTGATCGGCATCGAGCGCATCCACGTCGAGCAGGACGCGGGCAAGCTGATGCACGACCAGCACCCGACGATGTCCTACGTCGACCTCAACCGCTCGGGCGTGGCGCTGATGGAGATCGTCAGCCGCCCGGACATGACGTCGCCCGCGGAGGCCGGCGCCTACCTGTCGAAGCTGCGCACGATCCTGCGCTACGTCGGCTCGTGCGACGGCAACATGGACCAGGGCTCGATGCGCGCGGACGTCAACGTCTCGGTGCGCCGCCCCGGCGAGGAACTCGGCACCCGTACCGAGACCAAGAACGTCAACTCGGTGCGCTTCGTCATGCAGGCGATCGAGCACGAGGCAAACCGCCAGGTCGACGTGATCGAGGGCGGCGGCAAGATCGTGCAGGAAACCCGCCTGTTCGACCCCAACACCGGCTCGACCCGCTCGATGCGCTCGAAGGAAGACGCGCACGACTACCGCTACTTCCCCGACCCGGACCTGCTGCCGCTGGTGCTGGACGACGCGTTCCTCGCGGAATGCCGTGCCTCGCTGCCCGAACTGCCCGACGCCAAGCGCGCGCGCTATGAAGGCGAGCTGGGCCTCTCGGCTTACAACGCCGCGGTGCTGACCGCCGACGTCGACACCTTCCAGTGGTTCGAGGCGCTGCTCGCGGAAACCGCGCTGGCGCAGGGCAAGCAGCCTGCCGAAGTCGCCAAGCAGGCGGCGAACTGGCTGATCTCCGAACTGTTCGGCGCGCTCAACAAGCTGGGCAAGTCGCTGGACGAATCGCCGGTCAGCCCCGAACAGGCCGCGGACCTGCTCTCGCTCGTCGGCAAGGGCACCATCTCGGGCTCGATCGCCAAGCAGGTGCTGGAGATCATGCTGGAGACCGGCGACGGCGCCACCGCCATCGTCGAGCGCGAGGGGCTCAAGCAGGAATCGGACACCGGCGCGATCGAGGCCAAGGTGGACGAGATCCTCGCCGCCAATGCCGACAAGGTCGCCCAGTACCGCGAAGGCAAGGTCGCGCTGTTCGGCTTCTTCGTCGGCCAGACGATGAAGGCCATGCAGGGCAAGGGCAATCCGCAGGTCGTGAACGAAATCCTCAAGGCCCGACTGGGCTGAGGCACCGCCACTTATCCGAGGCGCCGCTATGGAGAAATCCGTAGCGGCGCCTTTCGCTTATGTTGCGCCGGCGTAACACGTCCGCGATGATACGCGGGCCGGGCGGCCGATGGTGTGCGATGCGGCAACAATCCGCTTGTCTTCGGCAACGCCGGTGATATCGAACGGCAAGAGGGGCCGGGGGGTCTTTCCGGTAATTTCGCGAACTGCCGCGCCATCGCGCGGCCGTCCGCACACGAGCTCACCTGGGGGGGTGAGGGGGTCCGGCACTGCGCCCATCAGCGCGCGCGGTGCCGGGCTTTTCATTCGGAGACACCGATACGGGACTCTTCCGCTGGCCGATAGGGCAAGGCGGTCCCCGGTCGCACCGGGGACCGCGGCTCAGCCCTGCCGCGTTCCGGTCAGCTCCATCGAGCCGAACATGCCCGCCTTGACGGTGCCGGTCAGCTGGTCGCCTTCCACCGTGGCGCTGCAGTCGAGGTCCATCGGCATCGGCGAGGTCATCTTCATCGACCACGTCAGCGTCTGTCCGGCGATGCGGCCGTCGGCGATGTCCATGCTGCCGAGATCGCCGGTGATGTTGCCGGTGAAGCTGTCGCCCGCGCCGGGGACGATAGTCAGCACGCCCTTCTGCCGCCCGAGCGGGGTATTCGTCACGCAGTCGTAAGTGCCTGCAACCGACATTCCTATTCTCCTTGTCCGTCTTCGCCCGCGCCGGCGGGAGCCTGTCGCACCTCGACCGGGATGCCGAGGCCCTTGAGCTGGGGTTCCACCACCTTGCGGTCACCCACGATAACCCACGTCAGGTCGGTCGGCTGCAGGTACTGCCCCGCCGCCGCGCCGATCCGCTTCGCGTCGATCGCGCGATAGGTGGCCGCGAGGCGGACGTAATAGTCCTCCGGACGACCCAGCCGGTCGTTCTTTGCGATCGCAGCGAGCACTTCGCTGTTGGTTTCGAACTGGTTGGGCAAGCCGCGGATCGCGCCTTCAGTGACGCGCTGGTATTCCTCGGCATTGACCGGCTGCTTCGCCGGGAATGCGCCCATGTCCGTGATGATGGCGCGGATCGAATCGCCGGTGCGGTCGGCCTGGACCGGGGCCATGACCTGCAGCGTGCGCGGTCCGATCGACTGGGTGACGCCCGTGCGCACGCCATAGCTCCAGCCCTTGTCCTCGCGGATGTCGAGGTTGAGGCGCGAGAGGAAGCCGTTGCCGATCACGTCGTTGGCAAGCGTCAGCGGTTCTTCGTCCGGCGTGCGCCCGGTGAGCGGCAGGACGCGGCCAGCATAGATCACCGACTGCGGCGAATTGGGCCGGTCTACCAGCACGATGCGCGCGGCGGGCGCCGGGGTCTGGCCGTCGAGCGCCTTGGCCGGGCGCGGCGCGGCGGGTGCCTTCCAGCCGCCCAGAGCCTTTTCCAGCAGGGGCTTCAGTTCCGCCATCGTCACGTCGCCGACGACGGTGATCCGCGCGAGGTCGGGGCGCAGCCACTTGGCATGGGCGGCCTGCAGCGCCGCGGGGGTCAGCGCGGCCAGCGCGCTGCGGGTGCCGAGGCCGTCGCCCGGCTGGGCATAGGGATGGCTGCCGTAGAGTTCGGCGCCCAGCGTGCGCGCGGCCAGCGCGCCGGGCGTCGATTCGGCCTGGGCCAGTTCCGCCTCCGCCTGCCCGCGCGCCCGCTCGAAGTCCGCTTCGGCGAAGGCAGGGTGGAGCAGCAGGTCGGTGGTCAGCGCCAGCGAGGGCGCGAGGTTGGCGCTCAGCGCGCTCAGCACCACGCTGCTGGTGTCGAGCGTGGCGCCGGTGCCGATGGACGCGCCGAGCCGCTCCTGCTCCTCGGCGATCTGGGTGGCGTTGCGGGTCTTGGTGCCTTCCTCGAGCATGCCGAGCATCAGCCCCTGCGTGCCCGGCGTGTCGAGCGCATCGGCGGCATAGCCCGCGTCGAAATCGATGGAGAGGACCAGCTTGGGCACGGCGGTGCGGCGCGCCAGCACCACGGGAATGCCGTTGGAAAGGGTGGTGCGCTCGATCGCCGGGAAGGCGAGTTCGCCCACCGGCGCGACCGGAGGCGCCGTGCGCCTGGGTGCGGGAGCGAGCTTGGAGGCTTTGGCGCGGGCATCGGGGGAGGGCGCGGGATTGCCGCCCTCGTCGCCCCATCCGCCCATCGCATCGCCGTTTTCGGTGCGCGTGCCGGGCACGATGGCGAGCTTGTAGACGGGGCGGCGCAGCCACTTCTGCATCGCCGTGCGCACCGCGTCGGGAGTGAGCGCGGCGATGGCCTGGAGGTCCGCCTTGTACTTGGCGGGATCGTTCGAATAGACCTGCCCCTCCGCCAGGGTCGCGCCCTTGCCCGAGAAGCCGCCGACTTCCTCCAGCCCGCCGATCTCACTCGACAGGGTGCTGACCACGGCGCGGCGCATTTCGTCCTCGCTCGGGCCCTTGGCGACGAAATCGGCGATGACCTTGTCGAGCGCGGCTTCCGCCGCCGCGCGCTCGACGCCGGGCTTCACGTCCATCTGCGCTTCGAGCACGCTGACCTGCTCGTAGACCTGCGCCGAGGCGGTGACCGACACGGCCTGCTGCGATCCGCGCACGAGCGCATTGTCGAGCCGCGAACTGGCGAGCCCGCCAAGGACGTGCATGCCGATGCGCAGCGCCGGGGCGTCGGCGTCGTTGAGGCCGGGGCCGCTCCATTCGCGGGACAGGCGCAGCACCGGGACCTGGTCGACCAGATCGCGCGAGGCCGGCGCGGACAGGGTGACGGGCGCGGCGGCGACCGGCGCGACCGCAGGCCCCTTGGGGATCGCGCCGAACCACTTCTCGACCTTCGGGCGGGCGGTGGCGGCGTCGATGTCGCCCGAGAGGACGAGGACGACGTTGTTGGGGCCGTAATGGTCGGCGAACCACTTGCGCACGTCGCCGAGGCTGGCGGCGTCGAGGTCGGCCATCGAGCCGATGGTGGAGTGGCGATAGGGGTGGCCGACCGGGAACAGACCGTCGGCGACGGCATATTCGGCAAGGCCGTAGGGCTGGTTGTCGCCCTGCCGCTTCTCGTTCTGGACGACGCCCCGCTGCTTGTCGAGCTTGTCCTGGGTGACCGCCGGAAGCAGCGCGCCCATGCGGTCGCTCTCCATGAACAGCGCGAGGTCCAGCGCGCCGGTGGGCACGGTCTCGACGTAGTTGGTGCGGTCGTACCAGGTCGAGCCGTTGGTGGAGGTGGAGCCCGCAGCCTCGAGCGGAATGTCGAAATTGGGCACGTTGGACGAGCCGCCGAAGAACAGGTGCTCATAGAGATGCGCGAAGCCGGTCTTGCCGCGCGGCTCGTTCTTGGAGCCAACCTTGTAGTAGACCGTGACGCCGACGATGGGCGACTTGCGGTCGGTGTGGACGATGGTCGTCAGGCCGTTGGGCAGGACGAACTTCTCGAACGGAATGTCGACGCGCGCGACGAGTTCCTGCGGCGACGCGGCTGCGGGCGGAGCGGGCGGCGTCGGCCCGGCATCGGTGGCCGGGGGCGCAGTGGGCGCCGTCGTCGTGCAGGCGGAAAGGGCGAGGGCGGCGGCCAGGGCGGTCAGGCCGGGCGTGGAGATGGATCGCATGGCCGGGAGGTTAGCAGCTTGGCAGGCGAGGGCCAGAGCCAAACTGGACGGTTGTGGAGGGCGCGGTCACCGCCGTCTCGCATTCGCGGGAACGACGGTGAACTCCGCTTAGCCCCGCTTGAAGATCTGCCCCGAATCGAACAGCGTGATGCGCCATTCGCCGTCCCCGTCGCGGCGGCATTCCATCTTCACGTCGGCGACGGCGAGGGGGTCGCAGTACGTGTCGAAAGGGCCGTCGCCCAGCGCCGCGAAGAACACCAGCAGGTAGCCGACCCTGGCGTGGTCGGCGTCGTCGAAGCTGACGCGCAGCGAGGTGATGATGTGGCGCATGGTCATCAGCCCCGCGCCCGCGCGCATGGCTTCGGCGCGGCCCTTGTAGAACGCCTCGACCGCTTCCAGCCCTTCGCGCCACTGGCCGCCGACATTGTAGCGCACGTCCTGCGCCAAGCAGTCCGCCGCGCGCATCGACAGGCCGTTGTTGATGTCGAGCTCGTCGCCCCATTCGTAGACGACCTGCTTTACCGCAAGGACGTCCGCTGCCTGCTGGGGGGTGAATTTCGCCACGTTGGATGCCTCTTCCCTTTGGGTTATCGGGGCGAGGCTAGGCCAGCGGAGGCTCCGGCGCCAAGCCCGGATGGCGCGCGCGACGCATTACCGCCCGGACGAAGTACCACTGGCAATTCTCGGGGCTAATCCCATCTTGCTCCCGGGCGCATCGACGGGGCAAAAATTGAGCCGGCCAGCCCTTGTGTTGCATAAGTGCAACACTATATCGACGGGATCAGGAGGCAGTTTCCAACATGAATCTCGAAAAGTTCACCGACCGCGCGAAGGGGTTTCTCCAGGCCGCGCAGACCGTCGCGATCCGCCTGAATCACCAGCGCATCGCGCCCGAGCACCTGCTCAAGGCGCTGCTCGACGATCCCGAGGGCATGGCCGCCGGGCTCATCAAGCGCGCTGGTGGCAATCCCGTGTTCGCGACGCAGGAACTCGACAAGGCGCTGGCCAAGGTGCCCGCCGTCTCGGGCAGCGGCGCGGCCGGGGCGCCGGGTCTGGACAATGACGCCGTGCGCGTATTGGACGCGGCGGAGCAGGCGGCGACCAAGTCGGGTGACAGCTTCGTCACCGTGGAGCGGCTGCTGCTGGGCCTCGCGCTCGCCACCACCACGCCCGCCGGGCAGGCGCTCAAGGCCGCCAACGTCACCCCGCAGGCGCTGGAGGCGGCGATCACCGAACTGCGCGGCGGCCGCACGGCCGACAGCGCGGGCGCGGAGAATGCCTACGACGCGATGAAGAAGTACGCCCGCGACCTCACCGAGGCGGCGCGCAGCGGCAAGCTCGACCCGGTCATCGGCCGTGACGAGGAAATCCGCCGCACCATCCAGATCCTGGCGCGGCGCACCAAGAATAATCCCGTCCTCATCGGCGACCCCGGCGTCGGCAAGACCGCTATCGCCGAGGGCCTCGCGCTGCGCATCGCCAATGGCGATGTGCCCGACAGCCTCAAGGACCGCAGCCTCATGTCGCTCGACATGGGCTCGCTGATCGCGGGCGCCAAGTATCGCGGCGAGTTCGAGGAGCGGCTGAAGGCCGTGCTCGACGAGGTGAAGGGCGCGGACGGCCAGATCATCCTGTTCATCGACGAGATGCACACGCTGATCGGCGCGGGCGCGTCGGAAGGCTCGATGGACGCGGGCAACCTGCTGAAGCCTGCGTTGGCGCGCGGCGAACTGCACTGCATCGGCGCGACCACGCTGGATGAATACCAGAAGTACGTCGAGAAGGACGCGGCTCTCCAGCGCCGGTTCCAGCCTGTCTTCGTGGGCGAGCCGACGGTCGAGGACACGATCTCGATCCTGCGCGGGCTCAAGGAAAAGTACGAGCTGCACCACGGCGTGCGCATCACCGACGGCGCGATCGTGGCGGCGGCGACCCTGTCGAACCGCTACATCACCAACCGCTTCCTGCCCGACAAGGCGATCGACCTCATGGACGAGGCCGCCAGCCGCATCCGCATGGAAGTGGAATCCAAGCCCGAGGAGATCGAGAAGCTCGACCGCCGCATCATCCAGCTCAAGATCGAGGAGATGGCGCTCGGCAAGGAGAGCGACGAGGCGTCGAAGGACCGGCTTGCCACCCTGCGCGGCGAACTCGGCAACCTGGAACAGCAGTCGAGCGAGCTGACAACCCGCTGGCAGAACGAGCGCGACAAGATCGCCGCCGAGGGCAAGCTGAAGGAACAGCTCGACGCGGCGCGCATCGAGCTGGAACAGGCGCAGCGCACCGGCGACCTCGCGAAGGCGGGCGAGCTGTCCTACGGGCGCATCCCGGCGCTGGAGAAGCAGCTGGCCGAAGCGCAGGCGTCAGCAGGCAACGCTCTCCTGCGCGAGGAAGTGACCGAGGACGACATCGCCGGCGTCGTCAGCCGCTGGACCGGCGTGCCGGTGGACAAGATGCTGCAGGGCGAGCGCGAGAAGCTCCTTCGCATGGAAGAGGTGATCGGCGCGCGCGTGATCGGGCAGAAGGACGCGGTGGTCGCCGTTTCCAAGGCGGTGCGGCGTGCCCGCGCAGGATTGCAGGACCCGAACCGGCCGCTGGGCTCGTTCCTGTTCCTGGGCCCCACGGGTGTCGGCAAGACCGAACTGACCAAGGCGCTCGCCGGCTTCCTGTTCGACGACGACACCGCGATGGTGCGTATCGACATGTCCGAGTTCATGGAAAAGCACGCGGTGTCGCGCCTGATCGGCGCGCCTCCGGGCTACGTGGGCTATGACGAGGGCGGCGTGCTCACCGAAGCCGTGCGGCGGCGGCCCTATCAGGTCGTGCTGTTCGACGAGGTCGAGAAGGCGCATCCGGACGTGTTCAACGTGCTGCTGCAGGTGCTCGACGACGGGCGGCTTACCGACGGGCAGGGCAGGGTGGTGGACTTCACCAACACCCTCATCATCCTGACCTCGAACCTTGGCAGCCAGTACCTGACGCAGCTGGACGAAGGGCAGGACGTCGACGTGGTCGAGCCGCAGGTGATGGAAGTGGTACGCGGGCATTTCCGGCCCGAGTTCCTCAACCGCCTCGACGAGATCGTGCTGTTCCACCGGCTCGGCCAGGCGGACATGGCGCCGATCGTCGATATCCAGGTGGCGCGGGTGCAGAAGCTGCTCAAGGACCGCAAGATCGTGCTCGACCTCACCGACGCCGCCAAGCGCTGGCTCGGCCGGGTGGGCTACGATCCGGTCTACGGCGCGCGGCCGCTCAAGCGCGCGGTCCAGCGCTACCTGCAGGACCCGCTCGCGGAGAAGCTGCTGGCGGGCGAAGTGCCCGACGGCTCCACCGTCCACATCGAGGACGGCGACGGCGCGCTGGCGATGACGGTTAGTTGAGAAGCTCGCCTCTGTAGGAACGAGAAGGCCGGCGGGGCAACCCGCCGGCCTTCTCGTTGCCCCGCCAAGGCGCAAAAAAGGGGCGGCCTCCGAAGAGACCGCCCCGATTTTCTGCCTGAGGCCGAAGTGACTTTAGAAGTCGACCTTGGCGCCGACGCGCAGGTAACGACCGATGATGTTCGGTCCCGCGAAGGCAGGGTTGTAGTTGTAGATGCCGTAGGCCGCGTTCACGTCCACGGGTGCCTTGATGTCGAACACGTTGAGTGCGTTCAGGTAGATCGACAGGTTGTCGTTGATCTTCTGGTTGATCGACAGATCGACGTTCCAGATGTCCTTGGACTTGCACTGCACCGGGGTGCCGTCTTCGTACGAGATCAGGCCGAGGTCGACGTTGCCGAGGCAGTCGTCGGGATCCATGCCGTAGTCGATCTGCGCGGTGTTGACGCCCTTGGTGTAGTACGCGGTCAGAGTGACCGAGGTGTCCTTGTACACCAGGGTGTTCTGCCAGGTACCGCGCCACTTCGGAGCACCCGAGCACGACGTGATGTTGCACGGGCTGAGCGTGCCGTCGTAGCGCAGCGTGCCGTCTTCGGTCTTCAGCTTGTACTTGAGCGTGTAGGACGCATCGAGCTGGCTGATGAACTTCAGGTCGCTGGTCAGGTCGTAGTCCGCGTTGATCGCGAAGTCGATGCCGCTGACGGACTGCGAACCGGCGTTCTGGTACGGCGTCTGGATGAAGCCCAGGCGCGGCAGAGCATCGGGGTGCGCATCGTCAGGGGTGCCCGGAACGACGATCGTGTTGGGCAGGTCCACCACGCCGTTGTTGCTGTAGTAGGCATCGACGTAGGGCTGGATGCTGGTCACACCGGTGATCAGGTTCTTGATCTTGATGTGCCAGAAGTCGACGCTGAACGACACGTTGCGGATCGGCTCGACGACGATACCGGCGGTGAACGAGGTCGACTTCTCCGGCTTCAGCGAGGGGTTGCCCGTCTGGGTCAGACCGATGCTGTAGGTGCCCTGGGTATAGCTACCCTCGGTGCCGTCCGGGTTGGCGTGCGCGGCGCAGAAATCAACGTAGACGTCGCAGTTGATGCTCTGGTTGCCGAGGTAGCCGGTGGTCGGCAGGCCGAACGCTTCGTTGAAGCTCGGGATGCGGAAGCCCTTCGAGAAGGTACCACGCAGCACGACTTCGTCGATCGGGGTCGCCTTGATGCCGAGCTTCGGAGAGAAGTTCTCCTGGCCGGTCGAGTACTTGTCGTAACGACCCGAAGCGGTCAGCTCGAGCTGCTCGATGATCGGAGCCTGCAGTTCGAAGAACGCCGACTTGACGTTACGCGAACCTTCCGCACCCACGGCGTTGATCGAGTAGTAGCGATCGAACGGGTTGGCGTCGTTGGCCGGGTTGGCCGAAGGCGAGTCGATCGATTCCTTGCGGTAGGCGATGCCGACGGCTGCCTGCAGCGGACCGCCCGGGAGCTGCATCAGGTCCTTGGCGAGAGTGCCCTGCACCTGCCACAGCTTCGACACCGAGGTGTTGCGGCTGGTCGGCGCGATGTAGTCCCACACGTCCTGCGAGTTGGCGGTCGGATCGACGAAGTTGAACGCGCCGGTTGCGGCAACGTCCATCACCCGCGACGGGATGATGTAGTTGGACTGCGTGCGCTTCAGGCGAACTTCCGAGGCCGTGAAGTTCACGCCGTAACGCCAGTCGTTGCCGAACGAACCATCGACACCGGCCACGCCGCGCAGGGCGCGAGTGCTGGTCTCGTCGGTGCGGGCGAAGGGCGAGCGCAGAAGGATCTGGGCGCGCTGGCCGGCGGCCGCGTAGGGGTTGTTCGGGTTGAGGACGCCGTTGCTGGCGTTACAACCGGTGTTCAGGCTGTCGAACGTGCCCTGGCCCTGGGCGCAGACGTAGACCGGCAGCAGGACGTTGTAGGCGGTCGGCTGGACCTGGCCGGGGGTGGCGGCCGGCGTGCCGTTGAGGCCCAGCGGCGTCAGCGCGGCGTAGGTCTTGGTCTTGTAGTAGGTGCCCATGGCGTAGAACTGGGCACGATCGCCCAGGTTCACGGTCGCACGACCCGTCAGGCCGTAGCGCTCGATGTCCGGCTGGAGCATCTGGTAGTCGCGCTGGTAGTCGACTTCGCAGACGCCGGCGAGCGGCGAGGTGGTGCCGGTGGTGTTGGTGTTCACCGGGTAGTCGAGGCAGCCCGCGGTGGGGTTCAGGTAGCTGAAGCGACCCGCGCCGGTGGCGGCACCGGTCGCGACCGGACGGACCAGCGAGACGTTGGGAACCGAGAACAGGCCGTTGTACACGCCCGATTCAGGGGTGTAGCCGTTCCAGTTGTGGTTCGCCATGCAGCTCGTGCCGGCATCGTTGCAGACGCCGGTCAGGTCGGTCGAGTTGTACGGATAGCCGCGGTCGCGCGCCCAGAGAGCGTCCTGCTTCTGGTATTCGCCCGAGAGGTAGACGTTGAAGCCCTGGTCGGCCAGGTCACCGTAGCCGACGGTCAGGTCGATGCGCTGCTCGCCGTAGTCACCACGGTCGGAAATACCGGCCGAGCCGTTCGCGTGAACGCCCTGGATTTCCTTCTTGGTGATGATGTTGACGACGCCCGCGATGGCGTCGGCGCCGTAGGTCGACGAAGCGCCGTCCTTGAGGACTTCGATGCGCTCGATGATCGCGTTCGGGATCGTGTTGAGGTCGACGAAGTTGCGCTGGCCGTCGTCGGCGAGCGGGTAGGGAGCGAGACGCAGGCCGTCGACGATCGACAGCGTGTTCTGAACCGTAAGGCCGCGCAGCGACGGAGCGTTCGCACCGGCAGCGAAGTTCGAACCGGTGTTCCAGCCGCCGGTGATGGTGCCGGCGCCGTTGGCGCTCAGGCGCTGGATGGCTTCCGAGGCGGTGTTGATGCCGCGCTGCTGCAGGCTTTCCGACGACAGGACGGTCACCGGCGAGGCGGTTTCCTTGTCGGTCTGGCGCAGGAGCGAACCGGTGACGATGATGACGCCTTCGTCGCCTGCTTCGTCAGCGGCCTGGGGTGCGGTGTCCTGCGCGTAGGCAGTGCCGCAGAGCAGTGCGAAAGCCGTAAGGCTCGTCGCGCCCCGGAGGGCGGCCTTCTGGATGGTTGTTTTCACGTTTGTGTCCCTTGTTGCTTCGTTCGCCTTTTCGGGAGCGTGACCAGAACCGAAAAGGAGACCCGTTGCCGGCGCTCGGGTGTTTCCGCACCTCGATGCCATGGGAGAGGGTTGTTGCTCCATGGGAACACGCTTTCAATCCCATTTGCCGCATCGCGCAAATTGCGTTTGCAGTTGTGGTAATGTCGCAACAGGGTGATGCGACGAAGCGTTGCCGGAGGGTTTGTCGGCAATGATTTACGCATCTTAGGTCGCACAATAGACCTGTTGCATCCCCGCATGGGCCATATGGATTCTTGCGCATGGCATCGCTGGGGTGAAATCCTGTTGCGCAGGCGCAAGGTCGGCCCCTCAAGCGGATTGACCCGCGCGCGCCGCCCACTTAACCGGTTGATTAAATCATGCGGTCGAAATGCTTGTCCCGGCACCCCGGAACGGCATAGGGCGCTTTACGAAAGGAATTTGGGATGAAGCTTGATGGCAACATCGCCGCCGTCGTCACCGGCGCGGCCTCGGGTCTCGGCGCCGCGACGGCGCGGGCGCTCGCCGCGAAGGGCGTGAAGGTCGCCATCTTCGATCTCAACGCCGAGGCGGGCGAGGCGCTGGCGGCGGAGATCGGCGGCGTGTTCTGCGCGGTCAACGTGACCGACGAGGACAGCGTCGTCGCCGGCTTCGCCAAGGCCCGCGAGGCGCACGGCCAGGAGCGGGTGCTCGTCAACTGCGCCGGCATCGCGCCCGCCGCCAAGACCGTCGGCAAGAACCGCGAGACCGGCGAGCCGCGTTCGCACGACATGGCGCTGTTCGAGAAGGCGATCGCCATCAACCTCGTCGGCACCTTCCGCTGCATCAGCAAGTCGGCCGCAGGCATGTCCACGCTCGAACCGCTGGACGCCTCCGGGTCGCGCGGCGCCATCGTCAACACCGCCTCGGTCGCGGCGCAGGACGGGCAGATCGGCCAGGCCGCCTATGCCGCGTCGAAGGGCGGGGTGCTGGCGATGACGCTGCCCGTGGCGCGCGACCTCATGAGCGAGGGCATCCGCGTCAACACCATCCTGCCCGGCATCTTCGAGACGCCGATGATGGCCGGGATGCCGCAGGGCGTGCAGGACGCGCTCGCCGCGATGGTGCCGTTCCCCAAGCGCCTGGGCAAGGCCGAGGAATACGCCGACCTCGCGCTGTTCCTGCTCGGCCACGACTACATGAACGGCGAGAGCGTCCGTCTCGACGGCGCCATTCGCATGGGGCCGAAGTAAGCGCCCCGATGAAGGATCGCCCCGTCCCCGCCGTGCAGACCGCAGACGTCGCCGCGCCCCCCGGCGCGCGCGCGCTGCTGCTCGACACGGCGAGCGCGATCATGCGCGACGGCGACGTCGTGGACATCTCGCTGTCCGAGCTTTCGCTGCGTTCGGGGCTGAACTCGGCGCTGGTGAAATACTACTTCGGGAACAAGGCGGGGCTCCTGAAGGCGCTGCTCGACCGGGACTGGCAGGCGATCGTCAAGAGCGTCGACGCGCTGCTCGCCAAGGACGGGTGGGAGCCCGAGGCCAAGCTGCGCCGCCACCTCTGGAAGGTCGTCGACACCTTCTACGAGGTTCCCTACCTCAACCGCCTGACCATGCGCATGGTACGAGAGAGCGATGACGCCGAGGCCCGCCGCATCGCCGACTGCTACCTCTCGCCGATATACCGCGCCTACGAGCAGCTGATCGGCGACGGGGTGAAGGCGGGCGTCTTCCGCGAGATCGACCCGCAGCTGTTCTACTTCACGGTGACGGGCGCGGTGGACCGGTTCTTCTCCGCGCGCCTCGTGCTCAAGCACTGCTTCGACCAGGACACCCTGACCGAGGAACTGCGCGACCGCTACCGCGTCCACACCATCGACATCATCATGGCGGGGATCCTCGCGCGCTGATGGCCCGCAGGAAGCGCTACCTCACCGCGACGATGCCCGACGGCTACGTCAAGACGATCGGCCCCACCGCCGATCCCTTCACCCACTACTGGCGCGTCGTCGCCGAGCTGGAGAACGGGCGGACCGAGGTGTTCTGGGGCCACGCCCGCTCGCTGGCGGAAGCGAAGAAGAAGCGGCTGCCGCTGGACGAGGCGGCGCGGATGCGCGGCTGGATGCGCTTCGCCTTCGAGATCGCGGAACTGGTGGAGACGCCCGCGTGACGCAGGGCCATTTTCCCGCCCCCTAAGGTATTCCCCGCCCTGCTGTCGGGGACAC